>NZ_BAAALT010000182.1:0-62385 GCF_039528515.1 Luedemannella flava | reverse complement strand
GGCCGCGGCACGGGCCGCGCGCGCCTCGCGCGACTCCGGCGGGCCGGCAGCGCGGGACGCCCGACGCGGGGCCCGCTCCTGGGTTGCGCTCTCGACGCTCGTGACGGCCTCGCTCTCCACGCCACGCACCTCCGCCCGTACCTCCGCGCGCGGCGACTCGCCGCGGGCCGCGACCTCACCCCGGGCCGACTCGGAACGCGGACCGGGAACCCGGCTCTCGCCGTTCTGCTGGGCCTGGATGGCCGCGATGAGCTCGCTCTTGCGCATCCGGGCCGTGCCCGTGATTCCAAGCGACGACGCCATGGACTGCAGCTCAGGCAGGAGCTTGCCGGTCAGGCCGCCGCCACCCGAACGCCGCCGGGTTTCGGAGGCGGGCGTCTCCGGGGTGCTGGGGGCTTCCGACGTGACGTCGGTGGTGTCGCTCAATGGATTCCTTCCCTCGTTAGGCCGTGGCTCCCGGTTCGGCTAAGGGTGGGGCCGGGCAGCCGCGGATACACCCGCTCCGGGTGAACGTCGCGGGAGTCTGATACACCGAGCGCCAAAGATCTGCGGCCGGTAATGCCGTCGCCGGGCGGTCCTTGCCCGGCTGCGGGCCGTGCACCTTGTGAATGGTCCGAACGTGGGTAGAGCGGACCATTGGAACAGGAGGGGCACGGAGATCGCAGCCTGCGCGTGAGCCTGGTGCGGTCCGCTGGATCGCGCGATGGCGGCTGGTATCGCCCTAGAGCGTAATCAACCAGGTAGACCTGCGGCAACAGGGTCGCCCTCGGCGTGTTCAACAGTAAGGATACGCGCACCCTCCGCGGCGACGTCGAGTGACCTCGACCACCACCCCTCCGGGCACAGGTTCTCGGCCTCCGCGAGCAGGTGGTCATCGTCCGCGACCAGCGCCAACACGGTCGGACCGGAGCCGGAGACCACGGCCGCGATGCCCTCCTCGCGCAGCGTCGCGAGCAGCTTGGCGGTGTCCGGCATCGCCGGCGAACGGTACTCCTGGTGCAGGCGGTCCTCGGTGGCGTCGAAGAGCAGCGCCGGCGTCCGGGTGAGCGCGTGCACGAGCAGCGCGGTGCGCGAGGCGTTGAACGCCGCGTCCGCGTGCGGCACCGTGGCCGGCAGGGCCGCCCGCGCGGCGGCCGTGAACCCGAGCTGCGACGGCACGAAGATCACCGGCCGGATGCCCTCGAGCGCCTCCAGGCGCACCGCGCGCGTGCCGCCGTGGCCGCGGGCGGGCCGCGTCGTCCAGGCGATCGTGAAGCCGCCCAGCAGCGTCGGCGCCACGTTGTCGGGATGGCCCTCGATCTCGGCGGCCAGGCGCATGACGGCGAAGTCGTCGAGCAGCGCGGAGCCCTGCTCGACGAGCGCGCGGGCGAGCAGGATGCCGGCCACCACCGCGGCCGACGAGGAGCCCAGCCCACGGGCGTGCGGGATGTGGTTCTCGCAGAGCAGCTCGATGCCGTCCGGGCGGCCGCCGAGGCGGTCGAACGCCGCGTTCATCGTCGACACGATGAGGTGGGACCCGTCCGTCGGCAGGTCGTCGGCGCCCTCGCCACGCACCGTCACCCGCACCCCGCCGCCGGTCACCCGCGCGGTGACGTCGTCGTAGAGCGTGAGGGCCAGCCCCAGCGAGTCGAAGCCGGGGCCGAGGTTCGCGCTGGAGGCCGGCACACGAACCCGGACGGGGGCGGTCAGGAACGCCATGGCGACATGCTATAGGTCACGCGTCCGCCGCCCCAGGCCGGCTGCCGACCAGCTCGCCCTCGGCGGCGGCGGTGGTCAGCCGGCGGGTCGCCAGGCGCCACACGACGGCGTAGAGCAGCGTCGCGCCGCCGCACGCCGCGATCACCACGCGCGGGCTCACCGAGTCCACGAACAGCCCTGCGACCAGTACGGACACGGAGATCGCGAGGGTCGCCAGGGTCATGTCAGCGGCCATCACCCGCCCCCGCAGCCCGTCCGGCACCACCAGTTGCAGCGCGTAGTTGGACATCGCCCAGTTCCCGCCGCCGCCGAAGTGGGCGGCGGCGACCAGGATCAGCGCCAGCCAGAACCACGGCGACAGGGCCACCCCGAGGTACGCCAGCCCGTAGGCGGCCATGGAGATCGCCAGCCCGGGCATCAGCCACGCCCGCTTGGTGAGCACCCGGCGCAGCACGAGCGGCCCGAGCAGCGCGCCGACCCCACGCGCGGCGAACAGCGCGCCGAGCCCCGCCGGCCCCACCCCGAACACGGCCGTGGCGAGCAGCGGGAACGTGCCCAGCACCCCGTTGCCGACGCCGACGGCCGACTTCACGGTGACGAAGGAGGCGACCTGCGGCCGGTGCCGGATGTAGCGCAGTGCCTCCAGCAGCGCGTGCCACGGCCGCGGTGGCTCGGCGCCGGCGTCGCGGGGCTGCTGCATGGGCCGGCGCACGCGCCACACCAGCACCGCGGCCACCACCAGGCACACGATGGTGATCAAAAAGCAGGTGTACGGCCCGACGCGCGCGCTCACGACGCCCCCCGCCGAGGCGCCCACGACCAGCATGGTGCCCCAGGCGCTGCCGCCCAGCGCGTTGGCCGTCCCGAGGTCGGCGCGGTCGACGAGGTTGGGCAGGGCCGCCCCGGCCGCCGGCGAGTAGAACGCCTTGGCGGTGGCGGCGAGCCCGATCGCGACCGGCCCGAGCCACGCCACGCCGGGCGAGCGCACCAGGAACAGCAGACTGATCGCGCCGATCGCGGCGACGTTCGAGCTGATCAGGATCAGCCGCCGGTTGACCCGGTCGGCGACGACCCCGGCGAACGGGAGCATGAACGCGTTCACGGCGGTGTCGGCGACGAGCGCGAGCGCGGACGGCAGGCCGCTGCCCGTCAACTCGTGCAACAGGGTCATCAGGGGGATGAGCGCGAACCAGTCGCCACCGAACATCACCAGTTCGGCGAAGAAGAGCCGCCGGAAGTCGGGATTTCGGGTAAGGACCGTCAGAGCGGGTGGCACGTACCGGAACCCTACCCGCCGCCCCCGCGGACCCGTCCAGGTTTTCCGGATCGAAAAAATCTTGGCGCGGATTGTCGAGCGGGCGCCGTCGGCTCCGACCACCATGCGAAGGAACACCCGACGCGGAAGGATCCGTCATGAACAAGATCAGCCCGTTCCTCTGGTTCGACACCGAGGCCGAGGAGGCCGCCACGTTCTACACGGGCCTGTTCCCGAACTCGCGCATCCTCGACGTGCAGCGCCACGAGGCGCAGGACGCGACGAAGTCCGCCTTCGTCGTGACGTTCGAGCTCGACGGAGTGAAGTTCACGGCCCTCAACGGCGGCCCGATGCACGCCACCTTCACCGAGGCGGTCTCGTTCCAGGTGGACTGCGCCGACCAGGCCGAGGTCGACCGGTACTGGGACACCCTCACGGCCGACGGTGGCGAGCCCGGCCAGTGCGGCTGGCTCAAGGACCGGTGGGGTCTGTCCTGGCAGATCGTGCCGACCGCCCTGCCGACGCTGCTGGCGGACCCCGACCCCGAGGCGGCCGCCCGGGTCATGAAGGCCATGCTCGCCATGCAGAAGATCGACATCGCCACGCTGGAGGCGGCCCGGGCCGGCTGACGGCTACCGTTCGGCGTAGTCGACGAGGGGACGCGCCTTCGTGCCCTGGGGCGCGTTCCACTTCTGCGCCGCCGAGCTGTCGCAGACCGCGACGACCAGCTTGCTCACCTTGTACCCGCCGGGATAGAGGTCGGCCGGGCTGGCGTCCGGGTTGGTGAGCGCCAGGCAGTACCCCGTGCCGTCGGCGATCCGGTAGCTGGTGTCGTACCGGCCGGTGTCGCGGTAGACCGTCCACGTCATCGCGGCGGGCGTCGTGCTCCCGGTGGGGCAGGCGACCGCCGTGACGTAGCTGCCGGTCGCGGTCGTGCCCGGGCTGCGCAGACACTGGATGACGCTGGAGGGCGAGGTCGCGGTGATCCGGCCCGTGCCGCTCATGCCGCCGGCCGGCAGGGCCGGCACCGTCCACTTCTGGTTCCACGTGACGGAGCCGCCCGGCAGCGCCTGCTGGCACGGGAACGCGGCGAGATAGGCAAAAGCCAGGTTCTGCTCGGGGACGTCGACGCAGCGCCCGAACTGGTCCTGATTGACGATCTGCCCGGCCGTCTCGCCCGCGTTGCTCGCGCCCACGGACGACTCCGGGAAGAACGACTGCGTGCTGTTGTAGGGCAGCACGCCGCAGCCGTTACCGGCGGAGCGCACCACCATCCTGCCGGCCTGGACGTTCATGCACTTGCCGCCGTTGGCGACGAAGTTCGCGGTGCCGTTGAGGACCCACTGCTGCTGGGCGAGCGCCGGCACCGCGCACGGTTGCAGCCTGACCTCCTCCTTGTTCTTGGGCGTGTCGACGTCCAGGCACATGCCCTGCGGCCGAGAGGGGGTCCGCGACGCGATGAGCACCAGGTTGAGGTTCTCGTTGTACGCGAACTTCTGCGTGTCCCGGTTCGGATCGCACAGGCGCAGCTCCGCCTGGGTGTCCACCGCGAAGGCGTCGGACACCGCGTCGATGCACATGTCGTTGGCGCCGGTCGGCCGGTACGCGTGGATGAGCCCGCCCGTGCCGTACTGCGCGTCCTTGCGCATCACGTACGTCGCGCGCAGCCGCCGCACCGGCACCGAGGAGAACGCCCCGGTGGCCGAGTCGGTGCCGACGGCACGCAGCAGCGCGTACGCCGGCGCCCGGGTCGTGCCCGTGCCCGCGGTGCAGGTCAACCGGTTGGCGGTGACCCACGCGTCGGTGCGGCCCTGCGGGTCGGTGTCGAGGTAGTCGACGGTCACCTGGTAGCGGGCGGGCGCCGCTGCGCTGACCGCGCCGGTGAGCGGCCCGCACGGCAGTTTCGAGATCGGGGCGATGCCCCGCGCGTCGGCGACGGCCCGCAACTGCCCGAGCATCGCCTCCAGGCCCGCCTCCGCCGCGGCGAGCGCGTGGTTGCGCCGGACCTGGTCACGGGTCGCGTCCAGCTGCCTGATCGCCAGCGGTCCGAGGGCCGCTATCAGCATCGATCCGATGAGCACCAGCATGAGCGCCATCGGCAGCGAGCCGGTGTCGTCGCCGCGCCTCACGGCACCTGCCTCCCTTCGACGCATGCGTCGCTCGGCGAGAACTGGGAACTGTTCAGGGCGGTGAAGGTGACGTTCGTCTGCTTCCTGGCCAGGGCCGCGCCCGACCCGTACGTCGCGGTCAGGTCCACCCGCAGCCGCTGCGTGAGATAGGTGGCGTCGGGCGCGAACCGGGTGAACGGCGTCGCCGAGCTCACGTCCGAGATCAGCGGGAGCCAGCTGCCCGGCGTGCCGCCGAGCGGCCAGGACCGCTGCTGCAGCTGGCGGGCCGACACGCGCAGCCGCAGCTGTACGCACACGGAGGTCCCGGTGTTGGTCACCAGGTACTCGACGTAGGGGTCGGCACCCACCGTCCCCGGCGTGCCGATCGCCGAGGCGTACCGGATCTCCGTGTCCAGCCGCGCGAACGCGATCGCGACCCGCGACTGTGCCGCGGCGATCGACTCGTTCTTGTTGACCACCCGGTTGATCTGCAGGACACCGACCGTGACCATCGTGAGCACGATGGACATCAACGTCACGCTGACCATCACCTCGACGAGGGTGACCCCGTCGTCCCCGCGCGCCCGCCTCACCGGAACACCGGATCGGTGATAGCCGAGTTGATCAGCGTGGTCGTGACGTAGGAACACGACGAGGCCACACACCGGTTGTCGGCCCAGGTCACCACGACGACCACGCGGTAGAACACGGCGTAGCCGGCGACCTGGGTGGGGCCGCACGCGCCGCCGCTCACCGGCTGCCAGCAGTTGCCGACGTACCAGTTCTGACCGTACGTGATGCCGTTGACCACGACCGGCCTGGTCACGGTGGGCAGCGCGGCCGTCTGACCGGACGGGTTGATGGCCGCCGGGTCCGACGCGCGCACCATGTCGGCAAGGTAGGCCGTCACGCCCGCGGGCGCGCCGGCCCACTGCTGGTCGGTGGTGGTCCTGTCGCGGCCGACCACCACGGTCGCCCCGGGCATGGCCCGGGCCCGGTCGACGGCCTCGCCGGCGAGCTGGATCGCGACCTGCTTGACGCCCTGGCTGTGGCTGACCTTCATCGTGTTGATGAAGAACGTGGTCGTGGCGCCCATGACGATGGTGATGATGACGGCGGAGACGAGCGTCTCGATCAGCGAGAGCCCGTCGTCCGACCGCGTCCGGTGACCGGGCACGGCTCAGTCCGTCCCGCCGAGCGGTTCGGTCACGAACACCTGCACGGACACGGTCAGGATGCCCTTCTTGCCCGTGCCGTTGCGCAGCAGGTTCACGCTGTCCACGAGCGCCGCGCGCGGCTGGTCCAGCCGCACCTCGTGCACGAACGCGTCGAGCCTGGCCGGCGTGCCGGACAGGGTGAGGGTCAGCCGCAACGAACTCACGGCGGCCACGCCCGGCACCGGCGTGGCGTCCCCGACGGCCAGGGAGTCGACGGAGGCACCCGTCTTGTTCGCGGCGGACTGCAGTTCCCGCAGGAAGTCGGAGGTGGCGGGCGTGGTGGGGAGGGCCTCGCGGTTGGTCTCCAGTTCGGACCGGAAGCGCCCCAGGTCCGCGTGGTCGATCCGGAGCTTGGACAGGCGGCGCTGGTCGGCCACGAGCCGCTGCTCGGCCGCGGCGATGTCCTCCTCCAGCTGGGCCGTCTCGCTGTAGCGTGGGTGGATCAGGACGAACCAGCTGATCGCCAACGCGAGCAGCGCGGCGGCGGCCCCGCCGACCGCCCACAGCCGACTGGCGGTCCAGGACCACGACCAGCCGCGCATCACGGCTTCGCCTTCGTCGCCTCGAACCGCCCGCCGAGCGCGGCGTCCGTGACGTCGAGGCGCACCGCGAAGCGCACCTTGTCGTCCTCCCGCACGGCATCGGTGAGCAGCGGATTGGCCAGGCCGGGCAACACCCCGATCGTGTCGACGTACCGGGCGACGGTGCGCTTGTCGGGGGCCGTACCGGTCACCGTGAACGTGCCGACCACAGACGGCCGGGCGCCGCCCTGGCGCAGCTTGTCCGCGATGCCGGCGAGCTTGGTGCCGGACGCGCCGGTGATCCGCACCTTCGTCGGCGCCGCCTCGCGCACCGACCCGGTCAGCCGGTCCCAGGCCACGTCATCGGCGAAGAGCTCCTGGAGCTTCTTCCCGATCGCGGCCGACTCGCCCTGCGTCTTCTCGACGTCGCGGTAGACCTCCGCGCGCTGGCGCGTCTTCTCGATCTCCGACTCGATCTGCCCCAGGTACGCCCGCGTCGCCGCCGTCTCGTGGACCGCGAAGACATACCACGCCCCGAGCGCGACCAGGAACGGCACGATGGTGATCACGACCAACCGCCGGCTCTGCCGGGTGCGCCGGGCGTCCACGATCTCGGCCGGCAGCAGGTTGGCCGCGATCGACGGCGTACGCAGGGAGGGGTCGTTGCGTGGTAGGGCGCCCGTGGCCGCATGCCTGCTCATCGGCCCGCCCGCAGGCCGAGCCCGATCGACACCGTGGCCGCGGGCAATGAGGTCAGGTCGCGCAGGCCGCTGTGCCGGCGGGGAATGCGCACCCGGGCGAACGGGTCCGCACCGACGACGGGGATGTCGAGCTCGGACTGCAGGGCCGCGTCGAAGCCCTGCAGCAGGGACCCACCGCCGGACAGGACGAGCCGGGCCACCTCCTGGTGCTCCTCCCGGGCGCTGAGGTAGGCGAAGGAGCCCCGCACCTCACGCACGAGCGGCCGGATGACCTCGCGGATCATTCCCGCGGTCTCCGGCTCGGTCTCGTCGTCGTTCAGGCCGACCCGGCGCTTGAGCGCCTCGGCGCCGCTCAGGTCGGCACCGAGCCGCTCGGCGAGCAGTTCGGTGATCTCGTAGCCGCCGCGCGGGACGGTCCGCACGATCAACGGCTCGCCGTTGACGTGCACCACCACCGTGGTGGCCTGCGCGCCGATGTCGACGATGGCCTCGACCGTGTCGTCGAGGCGCGACGCCGCGCGCAGCAGCGCGAAGGAGGCGAGGTCGACCCGCTCGACGTGCAGCCCGGCGCGCTCGACGGTGCGCACCGCCGTCAGCACGGCGTCCTTGGGCGCCGCGACGAGCAGGCCACGCACGTTGCGCCCGTCGTCGACGCGCGCGAGCGGGTGGAAGTCGAGCACCGACTGCTCCGGCGGCAGCGGCAGCATCTCGCGCACCTGGAACGGCAGGGACGCGCGCAGCTCGCGGTCGGGCATGTTGACCAGCGTGACCTCACGCACCACGACCTGCCGGTTCGTGACGCCCAGCACGACGGTCCGGCTACGGAAACGGGTGGTCGCCCACAGGTCCCGCAGCGCGGCGGTGACCGCGGCCCCGTCGTGCACGACGCCGCCCTGGATCGCGTCCGCCGGCACGTCCACCTGCCCGAACTGGACGAGGGTGGGGCCCGACTTGCCGTGCTTGATCTCCACGGCGCGCATCCGCGTCGAGCCGATGTCCAGTCCGACGATGCTCTTGGAAATCATCCGCTCACCTCAGACCGTCGGGAGCAGGAGCGAGGAGTACCAGGCGGCGATCGGCCCGCCCAGGAAGATGGCGAGGAACGCGCCGGCGAGCATGAAGGGGCCGAACGCCACGGCCGACTTGCGGCCGGCGCGCCTGATGAGCATGAGGACGGCACCGACGACGGCGCCGAACAGGAAGCCGGCGAAGGTGCCGACGATCACCGGGCCCCAGCCGAGCCAGCCGAGGTAGAGCCCGAGCAGGCCGGCCAGCTTGACGTCGCCGAAGCCCATCCCGCCGGGCACGAGCGTGGCGACCGCGAAGTAGGCGGTCCACAGCAGCGCCATCGCGGCGGCGCCCCGCGCGGCGGCCCCCCAGTCGTCGCCCGCGACGGCCGCGATCAGCAGCAGGACGGCGGCGACGACATAGGACGGCAGGACGATGGCGTTGGGCAGCCGCTTGACGTCAATGTCGATCATGGCGAGGGCGACGGCGACCGCGGCGAGGTAGAGGTACGCGGGCAGCTGCGCGGTGAGCCCGAACCGCGCGGTCACCGCGACGAACAGGGCGCCCGTCGCCAGCTCGACCAGGGGGTACCGCACGCTGATGGGCACCCGGCACGCGGCGCACCGGCCGCGCAGCGCGAGCCAGCTCAGGACGGGGACGTTCTGCCAGGGGCGGACGGGCGCCAGGCACCGCGGGCAGTGCGACGGCGGATGCACCAGTGACGCGCCCTGCGGGACGCGGTGGATCACGACGTTGAGGAACGACCCCACGAGGAGGCCGAACACACCGGCGATGACGAGCACGTTGCGACCTCCTTCCGGGTTTCGCGCCACGGTGGTGTGGCGGCATCACGCCGCCACACCACCGGTATACCTACTTGACGCGGCTACGCTCAGGCGATGCAGGTCGTGAGGTCGGCGGCCGCCGACTTCTTGACGCTGCCGCCCGTGGCGCTCTTGTACTCGTAGACAGCCCCACCGTCAGCGCTGTAGCTGCAGATGGTGTAGGTGCTGCCCGACACGTCGAGCTTGTAGGCGATCTGGTTGCCGGGGGAGACCTTGGCGACACCGCCGGTGCCGAAGGTCAGGTCGGCGTCCTTGGCCGGCTGGGTGCCCGGGGTCGCCGGGTACGTGTTGTTGTTCTCGGTGTAGTAGGCCTCGACGACCGTGACGGCGTTGCGCAGGTCGGCCTGGGCCGACTTGTTCGCCGCACCCTTGCGGTAGTTGAGGTACACCGGGATCGCGATGCCGGCGAGGATGCCGATGATCACAACGACAACCAGCAGCTCGATCAGGGTGAAGCCGGCCTCGCCGCGCTTCTTCATCGTGAACTTCTGCATATGAGCCTCCATGCTCTTTCGCGGCGGTCCGAAGGCTCGCATGCCTAATCGGTGCCCTGAATCTTCTGAAAGATGGTGAACATCGGCAGATAGAGACAGATCACCATCAACCCGACTACACTGCCCATGACGACCACCATGATCGGCTCGATCGTTGCGGTGAGTGACTCAGCCGCCGCGTCGACCTCTCGGTCGTAGGATTCGGCGACCTTGGCCAGCATCTGACTAATTTGGCCGCTCTCTTCGCCGGCCTGCATCATCTGGGTGACCATGGCGGGCAGCACCTGGCTGTCGCGCAGCGGCGCCGACATCGGCTTGCCGTCCCGCACCGCCTCCCGGACCTCCCCGAGCACCCCGGCGATGACGGCGTTGCCCGTCGTGGCCGCCACGACGTCCAACGCGGTCATGGCGGGCACACCGGCGGCGAGCAGCGCGCTGAGGTTGCGCGTGAACCGGCTGACGGCGACCTTGAGGATGATTGACCCGAAAATGGGCAACCGGAGCTTGAACCGGTCAAAGGCCAGCCGGGCCCGCGGCTTCTCGCGCAGCACCTTGCGCGCCGTCGTGGTGGCCACCATCCCCAGGACTACCGCCAGCGGCGCGGCCCAGAGCATGTGGCGGCTGACGGCCGCGAGGATCCGGGTCGGCAACGGCAACTCGCCACCGAACTGCGCGAACATCCGCACGAAGATCGGGACGATGAAGATGAGCAGACCGGCGGCCATCAGCGTGGCGAACACCGAGACGATCGCCGGATACATGAGCGCACTCTTGATCTTGCCGCGCAGGACGACGTCCTTCTCGAGCGTCGTGGCGATCTGGTCGAGCGCGCTGTCCAGCGAGCCGCCGGTCTCACCGGCCCGGACCATCGCGACCATGATCTCCGGAAACACGAAGGGATGCTTGGCCAGCGCGGCGGACAGGAGGGAGCCGCCCTCGATGTCGGACCGCACCAGACCGACGGCCTTGCGCAGCGCCGCATTGTCGATCTTGTCCTCGAGGGCCGTGAGCGAACGGAGCAGCGGCAGACCCGATCCCACCATCGCGGCGAACTGGCGGATGAAGATCGCCAGGTCCTTCGTGGACACCCTCGTACGGGCGCCCGCGAGCCCGCGCCGGAGCACGGAACTGCCCTGCGCGAGGGAGGTCGGCACGATGCCCTGCTGGCTCAGCGACTGCGCGGCGGCCACGCTGGTCGACGCCTCGAGCTGGCCCTTGACCCGCTTGCCCGTCCGATCGATGCCCCGATAGGCGAATACGGTCGCGCCCGACACCGCGCCCTCAGTCCCGCCCGAGCAGGGCCCGCAGGTCGTCGACCGAATGGCACAGCTTCAGGGCGTCGTCCATGGTCAGGATGCCCTCGCGCACCTGCCGGCACAGGTGGCGGTCGAAGGTGAGCATGCCGTCGTCCGCGCCCGACTGCATGAAGGACGGGATCTGGTGGACCTTGCCCTCGCGGATCAGGTTCCGCACGGCCGGGGTCGCCATCATGATCTCCGTGATGACCGTCCGGCCGGCCCGGTCCGCCCGGGCGTGCAGCGCCTGGCTGACGACGCCCTGCAGCGCCAGCGCCAGCTGCGCGCGGACCTGGTTCTGCTGCTGCGGCGGGAAGATGTCGATCAGCCGGTCGACCGTCTCGGCGGCCCCGCGCGTGTGCAGCGTGGCGAGCACGAGGTGCCCGGTCTCGGCCGCCGCGATCGCGGTCTGGGCCGTCTCCAGGTCGCGCAGCTCGCCCACCAGGATCACGTCGGGGTCCTGCCGCAGCGCGTTCTTGAGCGCCGCCGCGAAGGAGCCGGTGTCCGACCCGACCTCGCGCTGGTTGACCACGCACCTGTTGTGCGCGTGCAGGTACTCGATCGGGTCCTCGATCGTGATGATGTGGTTGGAGCGGGTGCGGTTGACCAGGTCCACCAGCGCCGCCAGGGTGCTGGACTTGCCGGAGCCGGTCGGGCCCGTCACCAGCACGAGGCCGCGGGACAGTTCGGCGAACCGGGCGACCGCCGGCGGCAGGCCGAGCTCCTCCAGCGACTTGATCCGGTGCGGGATCGCCCGGAAGACCGCGCCGAAGGCGCCGCGCTGCTGATAGAAGTTGCCCCGGAACCGGAACAGACCGTTGACCTCGTACGCGAAGTTCAGCTCGTGGTCGCCCCGGAACTGCTCCCACCGCTCCGCGTCGACCGCGGTCCGCAGCAGGGCGGCGATGTCCAGCGCGTTGAGGGGGCCGTGGCCGGGCAGGTGGCACAGCTCGCCGTTGACCCGCATGCTGGGCGGCGCGTTGACCGTGAGGTGCAGGTCGGAGCCCTCCGCCTCGACGAGCGCCATCAGCATCGCGTCCAGGTCGCTGAGCTGCCCGACATCGGGCGTCGGCCGTGTGACGTCGGCCTCGAGCTTCTCGAGTGTGTCCATCGCAACCTCCCTCCACGCATAGCTGTCATCCACTTTTCGGTCGCGAGGGGCGCGGCCTTAGGGAAGCGGGCGGTCAGACGGTGACGCGGAGGATCTCGTCCAGCGAGGTGTGACCGGCGAGCGCCTTGGCCAGCCCGTCGACGCGGAGGTCGACCATGCCCTCGGCGAGCGCGACGCGGTAGATGTCCTTGGCGGTGCCCCGCTGCAGCGCCAGTCGCTCGATCTCCTCGGTCACCGGCATGACCTCATGCAGTGCCAGCCGTCCCCGGTAGCCGGTGTAGGCGCACTCCCGGCACCCCTTCTGCTTCCACAGCGTGCCGGGCTTGCCGAGCATCTCCCACGGCCAGTGGACGGAGTTGAGATCGCTCGGCGACGGGGCGTAGGACTTCTTGCACCAGTCGCACAGGCGCCGGGCCAGACGTTGGGCCAGCACGCAGTCCAGCGACGACCCCACCAGGAACGGCTCGATGCCCATCTCCACGAGCCGGGTCACGGCGCTGGGCGCGCTGTTGGTGTGCAACGTGGACAGGACCAGGTGGCCCGTGAGGGCGGCCTCGACCGCGATCTGCGCGGTGGTCCGGTCACGGATCTCGCCGATGAGCACCACGTCCGGGTCGGAGCGCAGGATCGCCGGCAGCACCGAGCCGAACGTCAGCCCGGCCTTGGGGTCCACCTGCACCTGGTTCACGCCCGCCATCCGGTACTCGACCGGGTCCTCGACCGTGATGATGTTGACTGACGGGCCGCTCACCTCGTGCAGCGTGGCGTAGAGCGTCGTGGACTTGCCCGAGCCGGTGGGTCCGGTGACCAGGACCATGCCGTGCGGCTTGCGGAACGACGCCCGGAACCGGTGCAGGTTCAGCTCGGAGAACGCGAGCTTGTTCAGCTCGAAGTCGGTGTGCTTCGTGTCCAGGACGCGCAGGACGACCTTCTCGCCCCACACCGTGGGCAGCGTCGCGGTACGCAGGTCGACCGTGTGCTCGCCGACCTTGGCCGTGATCCGGCCGTTCTGCGGCTGGCGCCGCTCGGTGATGTCGAGGTTCGACATGACCTTGAGCCGGGCCACCAGTGCCGACTGCACCGCCCGCGGTACGACGTCGATCTCGTGCAGCACGCCGTCGATGCGGTAACGGACCCGCATGTCCTTCTCACTCGGCTCCATGTGCAGGTCGGAGGCGCGGTTGCGGATCGCCTGCTCCAGCAGCGTATTCACGTAGCGGACGGTCAGGGCGTCCTCGCCGCCGGACCCGAGGTCGGACACGGTGGCTACGGGCTCGACGTGCCCGGCGTCCGCGATCTCCTCAAGGTGGCTGCGCTCCCGCCGGAGCTTGTCGACGATCTTGCGCAGCTCGCGCCGGTCGACCATGACCGGGCGGACCGTCAGCCCCGTCGCGGCCCGCACGTCGTCGAGCGCGACGACGTCGCCGGGGTCGGTGATCGCGACCGTGATGTCGCGGTCCGTCACGGCCAGGCCCAGGACCAGGTGACGCTCCACGAGCGGCAGCGGGATCCGGGCCATCGCCGCCGGGTCGATCGGGTACGCCTCGAGATCGATGCTGTCCATGCCGAACGCGTACGCGGACGCCTCGGTCAGCTCGGTCTCCGTCACCACCCGGTTCTTCACCAGGACGCTGCGCAGGGACTTCCCGGTGCGCTCCGACTCGCGGGCGGCCAGGTCGAGCACGTCCGGGTCGACGCCCTGCATCAGCAGCGCGTCGAGCAGTGGATGAGCTAAGTCTCGCATGGGCCCCTGATCTCGCTGTCCGGGACAGATCTAACGCTGTCCCATCGGCGGATCAGGGGTGCGACCTGAGAGATTCGGCCTCAGGCGAGGTCGAGCGCGCGGGCGGCCTCGGTGACGTCGGCCTGGATGCTCCGCGGCGCGGGGGCCGTGGAGATCGCCCACTCGGGGTCCTTGAGCCCGTGGCCGGTGACCGTGCAGACCACCCGCGACCCACGCGGCAGCTCGCCGGAGGCCGACTTGGCCAGCAGACCCGCGACCGACGCCGCGCTGCCCAGCTCGACGAACACGCCGACCTCCCGGGCGAGCAGCTTGTACGCCGCGAGGATCTCCCGGTCCGTGACGGCGTCGATGAGGCCGCCGGAGGCGTCGCGGGCGTCCACGGCCTTGGTCCAGCTCGCCGGGTTGCCGATGCGGATGGCGGTGGCGATCGTCGACGGGTCGCGCACGACCTCACCGTTCACGATCGGCGCCGCCCCGGCCGCCTGGAAGCCGAACATCCGCGGCTTGCGGGTCGCGTTGCCCGCCGCGTAGTCCTCCTCGTAGCCCAGCCAGTACGCGCTGATGTTGCCGGCGTTGCCGACGGGCAGGCAGTGGATGTCCGGGGCGTCGCCGAGCGCCTCGACGATCTCGAACGAGGCGGTCTTCTGGCCCTGGAGACGGTCGGGGTTGACCGAGTTGACCAGCGCGACCGGGTAGTCGATGGCGAGCTTCGAGGCCAGCGACAGGCAGTCGTCGAAATTTCCGGCGACCTGCAGCGGCCGGGCGCCGTGCACGAGGGCCTGCGCCATCTTGCCGAGCGCGATCTTGCCGGCCGGGATGAGCACCGCGCAGGTGAGCCCGGCGCGCGCCGCGTAGGCGGCCGCCGAGGCGGAGGTGTTGCCCGTGGAGGCGCAGATGACCGCCTTCGCGCCGGCCTCGACGGCCTTCGAGACGGCCACCGTCATGCCCCGGTCCTTGAAGGAGCCGGTCGGGTTGGCGCCCTCGACCTTGAGGTACACGTCGCAGCCCGTACGGTCGCTGAGGACGGGGGCGGGCACGAGCGGCGTGTTGCCCTCGTGCAGCGTCACCACCGGCGTGGTGGCGGTGACCGGCAGCCGGTCCCGGTACGCCTCGATCAACCCGCGCCACATAGCGACTCTCCCTTACTCTCCCTCGACCCGCATCACGCTGGTCACGTCGCGGACGATATCCAGAGACCGCAGTTGGCGCACCGTCTCGCTGAGCGCGGCGTCGGTGGCCGCGTGCGTGACGATGACGAGGACGGCCCCGGCGCCGCGGCCCTCCTGACGGACGGTCTGGATGCTCACGTCCTGCTGGGCGAAGACCCCGGCGACCGCGGACAGTACGCCCGCCTTATCGGCCACGTCCAGCGAGATGTGATAGCGGGTGACGACCTCGCCCATCGACCGGATCCGCAGGTCGGCGTACGCGGACTCGCTGGCCGCCCGGACCCCGGCGAGCCGGTTGCGGGCCACGGCCACCATGTCGCCGACGACCGCGCTCGCGGTCGGCGCCCCACCGGCGCCCCGGCCGTAGAACATGAGCTGCCCGGCCGCCTCCGCCTCGACGAACACGGCGTTGAAGGCGTCGCCCACGCTCGCGAGGGGGTGCGTGCGCGGGATCATCGCGGGGTGCACCCGCACGGAGACCGCGTCGTCGGCGCGGGAGGCGATGCACAGCAGCTTGATCGTCGCGCCCATGCCGCGCGCCGCTTCCATATCGGCAGCGGTGACCTCCGTGATGCCCTCGCGGTAGACATCGGCGGCACGCACCCGGGTGTGGAACGCCAGGGACGCGAGGATCGCCGCCTTGGCCGCGGCGTCGAAGCCCTCGATGTCGGCCGTCGGGTCCGCCTCGGCGTAGCCGAGCGCGCTGGCCTCCTCCAGGGCCTCCGTGAAGCCGGCACCCGTGGCGTCCATGCGGGACAGGATGAAGTTCGTGGTGCCGTTGACGATCCCCGTGACGCGGGTGATCTGGTCGCCGTGCAGCGACTCGCGCAGCGGGCGCAGCAGGGGGATCGCCCCCGCGACGGCCGCCTCGTAGTAGAGGTCGGCGCCGCCCTCGGCGGCCGCGTCGTGCAGGGCCGGGCCGTCCTCGGCGAGCAGGGCCTTGTTCGCCGTGACGACGCTCTTGCCGGACCTGAGCGCCTCGACCAGCCAGGTGCGCGACGGCTCGATACCGCCGACCACCTCGACGACCATGTCCACGTCGTCGCGCTTGACCAGGCCGAGCGCGTCGGTGGTGAACAGCGACGGGTCGATCGGCAGGTCGCCGCGGTCGCGGCCGAGGCGGCGCACGGCCACGCCGACGAGCTCCAGCGGCGCCCCAATCCGGGCCGTGAGGTCGGCCTCCTGCTCGCGCATCAGGCGCACGACCTCGGCGCCGACAGTGCCACAGCCCAGCAGGGCCACCTTCACGGGTTCGCCAGCCATCTCTCAGCCCACATCCAGTGCCAACAGGTCGTCCTCGGTCTCGCGACGCACGATCACCCGGGCGACCCCGTCCGCCACGGCGAGCACGGGCGGCCGGGGCACATGGTTGTAGTTGCTCGCCATGCTCCGGCAGTACGCGCCCGTTCCGGGCACCGCGAGAAGATCTCCGGGCTGCACGTCGCCGGGCAGGAATTCATCCTGCACGATGATGTCCCCGGACTCACAATGTTTTCCCACGACGCGGGCCAGGATCGGCGGCGCCGCCGACGCCCGGCTCGCCACCGTCGCGCTGTAGTGCGCGTCGTAGAGCGCCGGGCGGATGTTGTCGCTCATCCCGCCGTCGACGCTGACGTACGTGCGGATGCCGTCCACGTCCTTGACGGTCCCGACCTCGTACAGGGTGAACACGGCCGGCCCGACGATCGCGCGGCCGGGCTCGACGCTCAGCCGCGGCACCGCGAGCCCTCGCAGCGCGCACTCCTCCGCCACGATCTTGCGCAGGCCGGCCGCCAGGTCGCCGGGCGTCGAGGGCGTGTCCTGCGAGGTGTACGCGATGCCGTAGCCACCGCCCAGGTCCAGCTCGGGCAGCTCCACGCCGTGCTCGTCGCGGATCGCCGCGTGCAGCGTCAGCACCCGCCGGGCCGAGATCTCGAACCCGGACGTGTCGAAGATCTGCGACCCGATGTGCGAGTGCAGGCCGACCAGCTCCAGCACGTCCTCGTGCAGGATCCGCGCCGCCGCCTTCGCCGCCGCCCCGCTGGCCAGCGAGAAGCCGAACTTCTGGTCCTCGTGCGCGGTCGCGATGAACTCGTGCGTGTGCGCCTCGACGCCCACGGTCACCCGGATCATGACCTTCGGCCGCGCGCCCCGCGACCGGGCCAGCGCCGTCAGCCGGTCGATCTCGTCGAACGAGTCGACCACGATCCGCCCGACGCCGGCCTCGACCGCCCGGGTCAGCTCGGCGACCGACTTGTTGTTGCCGTGCAGCGCGATCCGCTCCGCCGGCATGCCGGCGGCCAGCGCCACGGCCAGCTCGCCGCCCGAGCACACGTCGAGGCTCAGACCCTCCTCGGCCACGATCCGCACGACCGCCCTGCTGCAGAACGCCTTGCTCGCGTAGTGCACCTCGCCGCCCGCGAACGCGTCGCGCCAGTCCCGGCACCGGGCCCGGAAATCAGCCTCATCGAGTACGTACGCCGGGGTGTCGAACTGGTCCTTGATGGCCGCGACGCTGAGCCCGCCCACGGACAGCACCCCGTCGGCGCCGCGTTCGACGGTGCGCGGCCACAACTGCGGCAGCAGCGCGTTGACGTCGCTCGGCTGACGCAGCCAGACGGGCGCGTGCCCGATCTCCGCGTGCAGGGCTCCGGCCTCATGGGCGCTCACCGGATCACATCCTCTCGGGCGCCGAGACGCCCAGCATGCCGAGGCCGTTGACCAGGACCTGGCGGGCGGCGTCGTTGAGCCACAGCCGGGCGCGGTGCAGCGGCGTGATCTCCTCGTCGCCGACCGGCGTGACCCGGCAGTCGTCATAGAAGCGGTGGTACGACGCGGCGACCTGCTCCTCCAGGTAGCGCGCGACGCGGTGCGGCTCGCGCAGCTCCGCGGCGGCCCGCACCACGCCCGGGAACTCCCCCAGCGCCTTGAGCAGCTCGTGCTCCTTGGGGTGGGTGAGCAGCGACGGGTCGAAGTCGGCCGGCTCGCCCCGGGTCAGGCCCAGGTCGGCCGCGTTGCGGCCCACGCCGGCGGTGCGGGCGGCCACGTACTGCACGTAGTAGACCGGGTTGTCGTTCTTGGCCCGGGTCCACAGCTCGACGTCGATGTCGATCGGCGAATCCGACGAGTACCGGGCCAGGGCGTACCGGGAGGCGTCCACGCCGATCGCGTCGACCAGGTCCTCCAGCGTGACGACCGTGCCGGCGCGCTTGCTCATCCGCACCGGCTGGCCCTCGCGCACCAGGTTGACGAGCTGGCCGATGAGGATCTCGATGTGCTTGTCCGGGTCGTCGCCGAAGCAGGCGGCCATGGCCTTCATCCGGCCGACGTAGCCGTGGTGGTCGGCGCCCAGCATGAACACCACGTGGTCGAAGCCGCGCTCGCGCTTGTCCAGGTAGTACGCGCAGTCGGCGGCGAAGTACGTCCACTCGCCGTTGCTGCGGACCAGCACCCGGTCCTTGTCGTCCTTGAAATCGGTCGTGCGCAGCCACACCGCGCCGTCGGCCTCGAAGATGTGGCCCTGGGCACGCAGCCGGGCCAGCGCGGCGTCCAGCTCGCCCCGGTCGTGCAGGTCCTTCTCGTTGAAGTACACGTCGAAGTGCACGCCGAAGTCGGCCAGCGACGACTTGATCTCGTCGAACATCAGCGCGACGCCGTTGACCCGGAACGCCTCCTGCGCCTCGTCGTCGGGCAGCGCCAGCACGTCGGGGTTCTTGGCGACGACCGCGGAGGCGATGTCGGAGATGTACGCGCCGCCGTAGCCGTCCTCCGGGGTGTCCTCGCCGCGCGCGGCGGCCAGCAGCGACCGGGCGAACCGGTCGATCTGGGAGCCGGCGTCGTTGAAGTAGTACTCCGTTGTGACGGACGCGCCGCTCGCGCGCAGGAGGCGCGACAGCGCGTCGCCGACGGCCGCCCAGCGGACGCCGCCGATGTGCACGGGGCCGGTCGGGTTGGCGGAGACGAACTCCAGGTTCACCGTCTGGCCGGCGAGGGCGTCGTGGTGCCCGTACTCCCCGCCCTTGAGCACGATCGTGCGGGCGAGCTCGCCCGCGGCGGCCGCGTCCAGCCGGATGTTGACGAAGCCCGGGCCGGCGATCCCGGCACCGGCGATGCCCGGCATCGCCTGCAACTTTCGGGCCAGTTCCTCGGCGAACTCCCGAGGGTTGAGACCGGCCTTCTTGGCCACCTGGAGAGCGAGCGTCGACGCGTAGTCGCCGTGCTCAGGATTACGAGGTCGCTCGACGGTCGTCGTCGCCGGCAGCACCGCCTGATCAAGGCCTCGGGAGGCCAGAACGTCACGGGCAGCTGTCAATACGACGTCGGCAAGCTCAGCGGGACTCACCGCGTCATGCTACCGAGGGTAGACTTTTGCCCTTGGCGGCGACCCCATCCCGCTTGCCATCATTCGGGACACCGCCCCCAGTCGGACAAAACCGACTTACCCGACAGACGAGGCCCCTCCATGTCTATGAGCACCCCTGGCGACGTGCGTCGCCCCTCGACCAAGAAGGTCGCGACCCCCGCCGCCGGCGCGAAGAAGTCCGGCGGCTCCGGTAAGGGCACGCCCACCCGCCCCGCCGCCACAGGTGGCGGCAAGGGCCGGCGCCCGGTGGCTCCCGTCAAGGTCAGCCAGGGACGCAACTGGGGCCCCATCGCCCTCTACGTCACGGCCGGCGCCGTGGCCCTCGGCATCGTTGTCTTCGCCACCGTCTACCTGCTGCAGAACAAGCCGGACACCCGGCCCTGGGCGGAGCGCGCGGCGGACATCTCGGGCATCACGAACTACCGCGAGACCGACCCGAAGGCGCTCGACCGCACGCACGCGTGGGGCCCGCTGACCTACACGATCAACCCGCCGGTCGGCGGCACGCACAACTACAACTGGCAGAACTGCATGGGCGAGCACTACAAGGAGCCCATCGCGCAGGAGCACGCCGTGCACAGCCTCGAGCACGGCGCGGTGTGGATCACCTACCGCCCCGACCTGCCCCAGGACCAGGTCGACAAGCTGGCGAAGAAGATCGACGGCCTGTCGTACACGATGCTCAGCCCGTACCCGAACCTCGACAGCCCGATCTCGCTGCAGGCCTGGGGCTACAAGCTCAAGGTCGACAACGCCGACGACGAGCGCGTCACCAAGTTCATCCAGGCGCTGCGCCTCAACGCCACGATGGAAGAGGGCGCCACCTGCTCGACGGGCATCACGCAGACCGGCACCACGCCGTACGACCTCGGCAAGGACTCGGGGCAGACGTCCACCCAATGAGCACGACCGACAGTGGCACGCCACGGCGCTGGACCCATGTCCTCGCCGTGGCGCTCGCCGCCTGCCTCCTGATCGGGGTCGGCGTCTCCGTCGGCCTGCTGCTCTCCCACGAGAGCACCCCCGGCACCGACTCGGCCGAGGCCGGTTTCGCCCGCGACATGTCCGAGCACCACGCCCAGGCGGTCCAGCTCAGCATGATCGCGTACAGCAGGGCGACCTCGTCCGACGTACGCACCCTGGCCTCCGACATCGCACTGACCCAGCAGGCCCAGATCGGGATCATGCAGGAGTGGCTCAAGGCATGGCACCTGAACCCCACCGGCGACAAGCCGGTGATGTCCTGGATGCCCGACGGCCAGATGTCCGTGGAGAGCGGCAACCGGATGCCCGGCATGGCCACCCTCGAGGAGATCGACAAGCTCCGCAGCGCCACCGGCCAGCAGGTCGACATCCAGTTCTGCCAACTGATGCTCCGCCACCACCTCGGTGGCATCCACATGGTCGACGGCCTCCTGGCCAAGGCCTCCGACCCGCGGGTCATCGAGCTGGCCAAGGGCATGAAGTCGGCCCAGACCGGCGAGGTGCAGGCCCTGGAGATGCTCCTCAAGTCGATGAACGCCCCGACCGGATAGCGGCGTCCCCCGCCGGCAACCCACGCGAGTGGCGGCGGGGGAACCTGGTACAGTTTCCGAGTCGCTGAGCCCCCGTAGCTCAGGGGATAGAGCACCGCCCTCCGGAGGCGGGGGCGCAGGTTCGAATCCTGCCGGGGGCACCCTGCCGCGAAATACCTCTCACCAGCCAAAACGAAGCCCTTGACCAGGCATAACGCCGGTCAAGGGCTTCGCTCGTATGTCCGGTTGTCACTGGCTCTGACCGGCCTTGTTCGGCCGGCTGCGGAAAATACCCGGAAAAATCTTGAGCTACGCCGGACGGTGCCCGAGCGCGGCCTCTACCCGCTGCCGCAGCCGTTCCGCTCCCCCGTCGAGACACTTGGCGTAGATCTTGAGCAAGACCTCAACCGAGTGTCCGGCCCACGCCGCGACCTCGGCGGGTGGCACCCCGCCATTGAGCCAGGTCGACACGGCAGCGTGCCGCAGGTCGTACGGCGTCGCGGCCAGCGGCGACGCCGCGACCTCGGGCGTGAACGTCGCCCGGCGGGCGGCCCGCCACGCTCGGTTGATCGTGCCCTTGGGCAGCTCGCCCTTGTTGCGCTCGCCGGTGAACACGCGCCCGTCCGGTGCCGTGCCGAACTGGTCGATGTGCCAGTGCAGCAGTGCGGTTAGCTCCGGTGGACACGGCACGGTGCGGCTCTCCCCCACGGCGCGCTGTTTGAGCTGGCGCCGGTCGCGGTTCTGGCCGCTGTTGGTCCACTCCTTGCCGGCGTGCGGTTCGGCGATCTCTAGGTGGAACTCACCCCATCCCTCGTCGGGCAGCGACAGATTCGATTTGCGCAGGCCAACCGCCTCCTCCGGTCGCATCCCGGCGAAGTACAGGCATCCGAAGAACGCCACCAGGCGCGGCCCGCAGCGGCCGTGCTCACGTACCGCGTTGAGCAGCGTGCGCGCCTGCACCGGGTTGGCTACCGATCGCCGGTCAACGGCGTGCGTGGTGCGGACCTTGGTCCACTTGAGCGCCGGGATCGGGTTGGCGTCCAAGAGCTTCAGCTCGACGGCGTACTCCACCGCCGTGCCGAAGATCTTGCGCTTTCGGCTGGTCACGCTGGGCGCGGCGGGCGTTCCGTCGAGCTTGACCGTGAGGCTGTCAAGCGCGGCACGCAGGACGTCCGGCTTGGCCAGCGCGGAGACAGGCCGGGTGTTCCTGGCGAGCCAGGCCATAGCCGCCTTGACCTCCGCCGGGCACTGCGGGTCGGTTCGCCGGTTGGTGTTGAACGCCCACCGGCACAGGGCGTGCCGGATGAGCTTGTCGTCAGGCTTGCCCCGGGTGCCGGCGAGCAGCGAGGCCGTGATGGCAGTGAGCGCTTCGGCGTGCGTGCGCCTGGTGGTCGCGGCCACGCGCGGCCACTTGAGATCTACGAACGCACAGGCGAAGTCGTACCAGGACATCTCGCGGTTGGCGCGTCGCATCGAGACCGGCAGGCCGGTCTCGATGTCGAACGCCTCGCCCCGGCGGGCCGCCGCGACCAGCTCGGACCGGAAGCTGTCGGCAAGCGTCGAGTTCTGGAACGCCTCCGACCACTCCCGGCCCGCGACCGACCATCGCACGTAGTAGCCGGTCTTCCGAACGCCCTTGTAGACCTTGGTCTTCCACAGGCGAACGTCGTACGTCGTGTTCACTCAGGCCGCCTTGTCTTCCAGGGCAGAGAACCAGTCTTCGAAGTCCGACCGGCGGATGCGGAGGTCTCCGTTGGGCAGCCGGTAGCACTTGGGCGCCCGGCGCTTGGCGCGCCAGTCGTAGAAGGTTGATCGCGTGATGTGCAGCTCTTCGCACAGCTCGTTGACCGTCATCGGCTGGTCGGCCGGGCGTCGGGGCCGAGGCGGCGTCATCTGGTGCTGTCCTCCCGTGAGTTGTGGAGCGCGGTGCGGGCCGTCCGCCGTGCGAGCCGACTCGGCGGAGGGTTGGGCAAGCGAAACGGTGGCGGGCCCCTGAGAGGCCCTCTGTACGGGCCGTAGAGCCAAGATCTGTGCGCGTTTGGTGTCTTGGATAGGGTCTTTGCTGAAACACGGCTTAGATGTGGTTACATCCGTTGATCGCCTAGCTCGCCCCGCGAGTGTTCCAGCGATCTTCGGGGACACTTCAGTCATCGTGTCCCCCTTGATCGAAATCGTTTGCGCTGGTCAAGGGCACTTCGGGGACACTGGGGACACCGGGGACACTTCCCGCGCCTGTCCCCGGCTCGTCGTCGGCCACGCGGTAGCGGCCGGACGCGTCGGCGTGGAGTTGGGCGTCGGCGAGCATGCGCTGGCAGGTCTTCTTGACCGTGTTGTAGGCCAGCCCGGTCCCCGCCTCGATTGCCCTCGGCGCGGCGGGTCCGTTGCTACGCAGCCAGCGCAGGATCGTGGCGCGGCTGTCGCCCATCGTGTACTCGGCCGGCGGCCCGTCGAGCATCGACCAGGCCCCGACCTCGGGGTAGAACCGCAGCGCGTACTCCGACTCGTCCACGTCGCGGCCGGTCACGTACAGGGTGCCGTCCGCCTCGCCACGCGACCGCTTGAGCACAAGGGTTGCGTCGGCGGCCCCGGCGATGCCGTTGGTGCCAGAGACCTCGGCCAGGAAGTCGTCGGAGCCCTGCTTGCGCACGTGGTGCACGAGCAAGATCGCGACCCCGTAGGCGTCCGCGATCTTCTTGATCCGGCCCACGGCCAGGTAATCGGCGTCGTAGGCGCTCGCGCCCATCGGGGACTGTCCCCGGACCTTGGCGAACACGTCGATGACGACCATGCGCGCGTTGCGGTGCGCGTCGAGCCACCCGGCGATCGCCTCGTCGCCGCCGTGGGTCAGCGGCGGGCACTCGGTGACCAGGTGCAGATCTCGCGGCGCTCGCTGCCCGTTGGGCAGCATCTTCGCGACGCGGGTCTGCAACCGGCGCGGTACGTCCTCAAGGGCGAGGTAGAGCACCGGGCCGGGCTCGACCGGGATCGCGTCGAATGCCTGGTTACCTGCGGCGACGGACAGTCCGAGGTTGAGCGACATCCAGGACTTGCCGACCTTGGGCGGCCCGCACAGCAGGTTGACGCCCTCGCACAGCACGCCGGGCACCGCCCACCGGGCGGGCGGAAACTCGGTGCTCATCAGCTCGTCAGCGGTCCAGGCCCGGCCGAGCTGGGCGCGCGGGCGGCGCGGTTCGTCGTCGCCGACCAGCCGCAGGCCCGGCGTGGTGTCGTGGGTGGTGATGGTGTTCGGGTTCACGCGGCCACGCTCCTGGGTCGGTGGGCGCCGGCCCGCAGGCCGGACGCGATGGTTCGGTTGATCTCGGCCGGCGTCAGCGGCGGCGTCAGTGATGCGGCGGCGCGGGCCAACACCTGGTCGACCTCGCCGGTGGTGAGCGATCCGCCGGCCGCGAGCTGGCCCAGCGCGGTCGCGGCGACGTAGAGCGCCCGGTTGCGCTGCCCGTGCGGTGCGTTGCGGACGCGGTCGACCTCGCCGGTGATGGCGGCTTCGAGGTAGCGGGAGCGCCGGTGATCGGCCAGGTCGACGGTGGTCGCCGTCTGCGGCGGCAGCGGCGCCGGGGCAAGCCGGTCGGCCAGCCACGCGGGCAGCGGAGCCGGACGTGTCTCGTCGGCCGCCCGGTACTCCCGGCCAGCGACGATGCTGCCGGCGGCGACGACGTAGCCGCCCACGGCGCGGGTGTCGATCAGCCATCCGAGCGTGCCGCTCGTGTTGCGTAGGGCCAGCGTGTGCCCGTCATCGTGCGGTGCGGTGTAGTACAGGTGCGTTCCGCGCCGGCCCGTGGTGACTGTGTGCGTGTCCAGAGGCATGGGCTGTCCGGCCTGTTCGCACACGGCGGCGAACACGTCGCCGCCGTCGCGAATGCCTTCCCGCTGCCACTCCGGCGGCACCGTCTGGTCGGGTTTGGGCTGGTCAAGGTCGACCACGACCAGCCCGGACACCCCGCACGCGATCCCGATGTTGAACGGCGCGACCGACCACGCCCGGCGGATGCGGTCCGGGTCCACGGAGGCGCGGTTCTCCCACCCGACATGGGTGCCGAACCGGCGGCATCGCGGGTCGCGGCCGGTGCACCGGTCGGCGGTGTGGTCGGGGAACGCGGGCCGCTTGTCGCCGGGCCTCAGCGGGAACACGAACCACCCGCGCTCGGCAAGGGTCAAAGCGCTGTGTAGCAACGCTTCTCGGTCAATCTGGTGATTCAACTCCTGACCTCCTAGGCGATGCGGCGACGCCGGGGCGCTGCCGTGGGCGTGGGTAGCGGGATGACCGGCGCGAGGGTCACGGCCTGGTCGTCGTTGTCGTGTTCGTGCTGCTCGGCGCAGACCTTGTGGCAGGGCCGCCCGACCTCGTCACGCATGAACGCAGGTCGCCGGCAGTACCGGCACGGCCGCAGGTCCCCGGTTGCGTGGTGACGCCAGTTCAGGGCCACGGCAGATCAGCCCGCCGCTTCGAGCGGGCTGCCGTAGCCGTCGTGGCAGTTCAGGCACTCCCCGAGCGAGCGCGGGACGTAGTAGGGCCGTACCTGCTGGCAGGTTGAGCAGGTACGCCGGGCGCGAAGCGCAGCGTGGACCGCGCGCAGCTGCGCGGCTGTGGCGGTGCGCTTCGGGCGGGCGAGGTCGACCCGGTACAGGTAGGCGACGCGGGTCCCGCCGACGCCGGCCCACATGACCTGCGCGGCGACCGGCTGGCCGGCAGGCCGCAGCCCGGCGGCCCGTAGTTGCCGGCGAGTGGCGTAGCCGGCGGGAGCGCCGCGCCACCAGAACGTGGGGATGCCGTACCGGTCGCCGTCCGGGTCGTGGAACACGGCTCGGATGCGCGGCATCAGGCAGCCCTGCCCGGTGTGTGCCGCGTGCCGGTCCGGAACGCGAACGGGGGCAGGTGTGCGGCGCGGTTGAACGCGTCGATCGCCGCGCCGGGCACGCTGCCGGGGTAGACCCGTGCGCTTTCGAGGGAGGCGAGCAGGATCGCGCCGTGGTAAACGCACCCGTGGACCTGCTCGCCGTAGGCGCTGACGACGCGTACCGCGTCGGCCGGACCGTTGCACGGTGTCGAGTCGTGCGGGTGCGCTGCCGCGCAGCGCGTGGGTGTGGTCGTGTTCATGCCGCTGCCTTCCTCCCAGGTCGGGTCGCCGCGACCAGCGCGTCGCGGACGGCGAGATCCATGCCGATCACGAGGCGTTGCGCCTGGTGGTGGGCGGTGCGCTGGTTGGGGTCGAGCCGCACGACGGCGCGCAGCTCCAGGCGGTCTTTGCCGGCCCGCGTGCGGACGCGGGTGGCGATGAACTTGCCGTAGGGCGTGGCCCAGACGAGCAGGTCCGAGCGGTGCTCGCCGGTCGGCAGGGTGTAGGCGGTGCAGGAGTGGTCGCGGGCGCACCAGTACGGGTGCCCGTCGCGGGCCGGGCGGGTGGTGATGACGTTGCGCCGCAAGCGGTTCATGGCTTGCTCCCCTTGTCGTGGAGGGCTCGCAGGTAGTTGATGACCAGGCGGCCGGGGCGTAGGCGACGTCCGGTGCCGTCGCAGCGGCGGCACAGCCCGAACGCGCGTCCGCCGAAGCGGGCGTGGCGCTTGCCGGTGCCGTGGCAGCGTCGGCAGTTGGTGAAGGGCCAGAGCCAGCACGCGAGGGCGTAACCGAGCGTGATGACGATCAGAGTGAGGAGGATGAGTCCGGCGCCGGTGGCAGACGGGGTAGCGGTAGCGGCGTGCAGGGGCACGACGGGCCTCCAGACGGGCTGTTTTCGGGTGCAGAGGGCTGCTGGCGCTACCCGCTACCGGTGCGGGTAGCGGCTGGCCAGGGCGGTAGCGGGAGGGGTAGCGGCGGCGCTACCGGGTAGCAGCGCCGCCGCTACCGATCAGGCGCTCCTTCGCGCCTTGATTGCGGCGTCGATGTCCGTCTTGCGGGTGCCTCGGTTGTTGATCCCAGCCACCTTGATCTGCACGCTGCGTACATGCGGACGCATCAACGCGGAGATCGCCTCAGCCGTCGTGTCCGCGTAGTGCTCCGGGTGTCGCTCGGCCAGCCGGTCAGCGATCGTCTGCCAGTGCAGGCCCGGTTCGTCGCCGGTGAACACGCTGCGGACGTCGGCGAGCACGTCACGCAGCTCCCGGGCGACGACCTCACCGGCCGCGTAGCCGGTGACGGTCCCCGCGGCTTCCCGATGCCGCCGCGCGGCGGTCAGGATCTTCTCCGCGTCCGTGTGGTCAGCCAGGTACGTGCGCACGATAGGCGTCTGATCGGTGGCGCCGTAGAGGATGCCGACGCCCCGGAACTCCTCGCCGTTGGGCAGCGCGGACGCGTCGAACCCCTCCGCGTACGCCTCACCACCCAAGATGGCCTCCGAGACGACCCGGTTGCCGCACTTGAGCGCGAACCGCACGTCGTGGTTGTCCCGGTACCGGTTGAACAGCCGGGCCACGTCACCAGCGCCGATGCCGGAGGGCTTCTGCGACGACGACAGGATGATCACACCGGCGGACGGGCCGACGGCCTTGATGAAGGACAGGTCGGCGGCGATCTGCTTGTTGACCTCCTGGTCGTCGGTCTCGAAGTAGTTCTGGAACTCCTCCATGACCAGCAACCACGGCCGCAGCAGGGCGTACCTGCGCGACAGCTCCGGGGTCAGCTTGCCCTCCGGACACTCCGACGTCGGCAGCGTCGACAGGAAGTCGTTGACGGCCTCGATGTGGGAGCGGATTTCGCGCAGCATCTCCAGGAAGTGGGTGATCGGGTCGTTGTCGCGGCTGTTTGGGACCGTGCCGCACACGTAGCGGTGCGCGACGAGTCGGAACTTGTCCCAGTCGGCCGACATCTTCCCGTCCACGATCAGCAGCGTGACCAGCGGATCCAGCGCCGCGAACAACGCGAGTGCGCGGGTGGCGAACGTCTTGCCCTTGCGCGGCTGCGCACCGACTAGGATCGACACCCACATGAGCAGCAGCTCCACCTTGCGGCCACGCTCGTCCAGCCCGAACGGGGCCGGCTTCCAGATATCGCGGACCTTCCCGTCCAGCAGCGGCGTCTTGCCGGCCGGGATGGCGAGCGGGTCGCGGTCGGCGACGAACAGAAGGTGCCGGCGGTGCGACGACTTGTCCGGGGTCAGGAACACCTGGTTGATGGACACGTCCAGACCGGAAGCGATGCGGCCTTTGGCCTTGATGACGTCTTCCCAGCCCTTGCCGTACGGCAGGTCAATGGACACCTGCGACCCGGTGCCGGTCGTGTCTCGGGCCATGGTCGACCCGAACTTGACCTGCTGCTCCGGCTTCTCGGGATGCCCGAGACCTGCGGCGTAGTAGGCGCGCAAAATGATGTCGGGGTTCACGCGCCGGTAGCGGCCCTCCACCACGGCCGCAGACAGGATCGGCCGCCCGGTCGGGCGCCCGTAGCGGGCCAGCACAGGCACGGCGACGGTGAGCACGGCCGCGACGCCCCACCACGGGGTGAACGCGTAGAGGATCGGCCCGCCGATCGCCACGGTCGCGGTCTCGACGACGAGGATCGTGCCGCGCCACGCGCGGGTGGCCTTGACCTCGCGGTGCAGCTTGTACCAGGCCTGCCAGTCACCCTCATCGGCCGCGCGCTGACGTAGCCCGTACTGCTCGGACACCCACCACCAGCGCAAATGGGCACCGGCCACCTTGACCACACCGAACGTGCCCCAGAACCCGGCCTGCGCCGCGTACCACGGTGCGCGTACCAGGTGAAAGCCGCCACGGTGGACCAGGTCCAGGGCGAGATCGCGGGTGCTGGCCTTGATGTTCTGCCAGCCAGCCCACGCCTGCGGGATGATCGCCCGACGGCCGGACGGGTCAGCGGGCGGCGGGTCCACGAGATGCCCGCCGCGCTGCGGCTCGTCGTCGAGCGGCACGTCGAAGTGCGTCGCGTCGTTGTCGGTGGTGTCGCCACCACGGCGGCGGCGCGCGGCGTCGAAGTCGAGCACGTCAGCGTCATGCACGTCAGCTTCGGCGGCGGCCCAGTCGAACCCTTCCGGGCGACCGCCGTTCTGTTCGGGGATGTTGCTCGTCATGATGAGAACTCCTCCGTGATGTCCTCGTGGCTGATCGGGATAGGGGCCGGCGCGCGGCCATCGGTTTCCAGGCCACAGGGCCGCGCGCCGGGCAGGGTCAGTACGGGGGTGCCGGAACCTTGTCGCCGGTGGCGAGGGCTTCCATGGCGGTGTAGAGGTGTTCGGCGATGTACTGCCGGTCGCCGTAGTCCGTGTTCAGGTGCGTGTGCGCCCAGGTCGCGAGGTCGATCAGCGCCGCGCGTAGCGCGGCCAGTTCGGCGGCGGCGTTCACGCGGCGACCGCCTCAAGAACCGGCTCCGGGGCCGGCTGCGGTGTCGACACGCTGTCGACAGCCTGTCGACGGTGACGCTTCACCGTCGCCTCCGACAGCCCTGTCCGACCGGCGATCGTCGCGTCACTCGCGTGCGGGCTACGCGCCACCGCAGCGGCCACCCGATCGGCGGCAGACGGCTGACGCTTCGGCGTCGCCCGCTTCGCCGGTGCCGGCTTCACCTCCTGCTGGGCAGGCGCGATGGCCGGCTGCGCTGTAGGCGCGTCGGACGCGGTCACGGTGACGGTCTCGATGACCTCGGCCGTCTGCGTGATGCGCTTACCAGCGCGAGACAGGATCTCGACCACCAGCAGCAGCGCGACCGCCGGCCACGCCGACACGATGCGCGCGCCGAGCGTGTCCTGCGCGTGCGCGACGTTCGCCGCGAGCGACGCCGCGACGCCGACCACGAACGCCAGCCGCGCCGACCAGCGCACCCGGCGGCCCGCCCGCTTGTCGTCCGCCATGGCGACCGACGCGACGATGAGCATGCCGTCCACGGACGCGGGCAGGACGTAGGCGACCTCGGGGCGTTCGCCGTAGTGCAGGGCGACGCCGACCATGTGGGAGTAGGACGACCAGGCCGCGATACCGGCTACGACGCCAGCGGACAGGTTGCAGGCAAGACGAACGCCGTTCACGGCGTCACCTCCGGATCAGGGCGGGGGATCAGGACGTGAGCGGTTACGGTCACGCTCACCAGCCGGGACGATCGGTGCGGGGCGACCGGGTCGCCGATGTGCTCGACGTCGAGCACGGTGTAGATCTCGCGTAGCGCGATCTCGACCGCGCGGGGCAGGCCGACGACGGTGAGGTTGACCAGGCCCGGCGTGTGCCCGGCCATCACGCGGCACGCCTCTCGATCTCGGCGGCGCCGTAGAACGCGACGAACTCGCGGCTGACGCGCTGCTCAGCGCGGCGCAGCCGGCGCCAGTCCAGCTCGGTCAGCGGCCGGTCGGCACACAGGATGGCGATCTCTGCGGCCACCAGGTCCATCTCGGCCTCGATCAGCGGCCACTCGTTCTGGATGGCGGCCAGGTCAGCGGGCGTCGGACCGTCGTCGTCCGACAGCGAACGGGTGATCATTAGTGGTGTCCTTCCGGGATGCGGCTACGCCGCGCGGCGGCGCGGCTTGGCCGTGGGAGTCGTGCAGGTCTGGCAGTGCGTCTCATCGGGGGCCAGCGCGGCGAGGTCGCCGCATCCGGCGCACGTCCGCCAGATGGCGCGGCGCTTGGTCGAGATCCGCACAACGGCGGCGAGGTTCGAGGTCATGGGTCATCTCCAGTGCTCGGAACCGCTTGACGGCGGCCGGGCACCACGCGGTGCCCGGCCAGGAACGGCCCACGCGACCGGGCCGACGGATGGGTGCACGGACCTACGCCGTGCGCGGCAGCCTTATTCGGAGGGAGGCGCGACCCTGATCCAGTTATCAATGACCAACCCGGACTCAGCGGTGTCATGGCGTACGGCAACCGGTGCCGCCGTTCCCGTCCTTGCTGCCGGAAATTCGGTCCAACACGGGCAAAACAGGCCAGCCACGGGCGCACGGCATCGCCGCGTCACCACCGCGTTTTTGCTGGTCCTTTGCTCGCTATCCCGGTAATCCGTACGTGTTTACCGGGCTAGACACAGCGTGCAGCACTGCTGCCGCCGCTGTCAACCCCCCTAACCAAGCGTGTTTATGGGGGCGACTAGATCGAGAGGCGGATATGGGGATTGACCAGTTAGGATCGCGTTAGCCCTCTAGCGGATGGAGCGTGACGTGGCAGACGCGCCGCCTGCCGACGTACGAGCGAACCTGCTCGAACGCGCGCAGTCGATCAACGAAAAGATCGAAGAACACCAGGCAGCGATAGCTGAGCTGTCTGGAGAGCGTCGGGAGTGCCTGGAAGACCTGCTCGCGGCTGGAATGACTCAGATCCAGATCGCGAACGCGCTCGGCATGTCGCGCGGCAGGATTTCGCAGCTCATGAGCGCTGGCGTCAAAGCCGAGCGAGCGTTTTTTGGCACGGGGAAGGTAACCGTGGCCATCGGCGGGAAGCTCGAAACCGGGCGGGTCGACGGCAAGCCGCTGGTGGTGGCCTCGGGTGAAGCGTTCGGCGCGTACGAGCGTCTTGCGGACCTGCTCCGCACTCTTGGGCTTGAGTCCGAGTCTGAGATTGTGCCGCCTCCGGGGTTGCTTCAGCTCAACCGGCCCAACCTCGTAGTGCTGACCAGCCCTCGTCTCCTGCCGTTCGTCGGCCAGGTGCTCGACTCCGATCCGCATCTTGGCTTCGCTTCGGATGACGACGGCTGGTTCCTGGTCGACAAGACCACGAACACGGTCTACCGCTCGCCCAGCGACGGTGGGGAGTCGACGGACTACGCCTACCTCGGCAGGTTGCCCCGGCCTGACGGCAAGGGGACATTCCTCTACCTGGCCGGCATCCACTCTCCGGGGACGGCCGGCGCGGTGCGGCACGTCGAGGCCCACCTTCCGGAGCTCTACCGCGAGGTCAAGAACCGCCGTTGGTCCATGCTCGTCGCCACGAAGTTTGACGGGAAGACGCGGAAGGTCCTGGAAACCAGTGCCGTCACTCCGATCTACAGGCACGACAATGGCTGAGTACTTCGCGAATGTGCAGGTCGCGGCCGCGCCAGGCAGTGCGGCGAAGCCTCCCGAGGATTGGGCGCATGCGTCCGCTGAGCTGGTGGTCGTGCTGGATGGCGCCACGGCACGGACCGACACGGGATGCGTTCACGGGGTCCAGTGGTATGCGGCTCGACTCGGTACGGCTCTGTTGGACCTTGCCGGCGACCCACGCGCTGAGCTGGTCGACGCTCTACGCGGTGCAATCGAGCGGGTCGCCGGAGAGCACTCAACTACGTGCGATCTTTCGCACCCTGGAACCCCGTCGGCAGGTGTTGCGATCCTGCGCCCAGATGGCCGCTACCTCGTGCTCGGCGACGTGACGATCGCTGCGGACGGATCGAAGGGCCCGGTCGTCGTGGTCGATCCGAGGGTGGAGCAGACTGCAAAGGCGGAACGTGCGGAGGTCGATCGGCACCTGATCGGCACGCCCGAGAAGGCGGCAGCGCTCATCCCGATGAAGCGAGCCGAGCTGGCCGCGCGCAACGTCGCCGGCGGCTATTGGATCGCCGCGGCGGACCCGTCGGCGGCGACGCATGCCCTGACTGGACGGATTAGCGCATCGGGCCGCGTGGCCGTCCTGACTGACGGTGCCGCGCGAGCCGTCACGCTGGGCCTGATGGACTGGTCAACACTGCTCGACGTCATCACCCACGCCGGTCCCGCTGAGGTGATCGCGCGCGTTAGGGCTGCTGAGGCTGCCGATCCGTTAGGCGCCAGGTGGCCACGGAACAAGGCAAGTGACGACGCCACGGCCGTAGCGGTAACGCGGTCGATTCAAGCGAGCAGGAATGGTGAGGAATCCCCTCTGAATCGCGGTCAATGGGAGGGCAGCGCATGACGACCGCACCGCAGGACGACCGAGATTTGGGGCGCTTCGTCTACGCCAAGGAATGGACTCCCGTCCTTGGTGCATATCTGTACCCATTACGATTCTTCGGTCCCGAACGGGAGACCGACCCGAATGACTACCTAGAGGTAATTCAGGTTGCACGCCTCGACAGCGGCGATGTGGCAATAACCCGCGGAGGCGGACTCTATGCCAGGATGCACGATAACACTCGGTCAGAGGCCGAGGTCGCACGGGTAGCAGCGCTACTAAACCTAATCGTTTGCGAACTAGCGTTCCGCGGGATAACATCCAGCCCCGTAACAGATACCGATGTTCAGATGGGAAAACTAATAGGCCATCATGCATCGATCGTTGGCGGCTTCGGTGAGTACGGAAAGCGTAACTGGGGCCCATTTAGCCTGATTTGCAGTACGCCAACTTTTATCACCAGAGCAGGGACCTACTGGCCTCCGAACTTCTACTGGATGCAGACAGATGCCGCCGCCTTGGACGACCTTGGCAGACTGGAAAACGCTAAGGAATTGGCGCAAGTTGGTGCGCATATCCCCGCCATTTTTAGTGCCGCGATTTCACACGCAGCCCAGCACAGCGTAGGCGAGACCATAATTTCATCCTGGCTGGTCTGCGAGGCGATTCTGACGCACGTCTGGTCGACGTACACCTCCAGCCTTGAGAAGGCTCGCAAACGGCGGCTGGAGGATTTTCGCGTATACAGCTCCGCCGTCCAGTTGGAGACGCTTTTCACCGCAGGCTTGATATCCGAATCCATCTATTCCGACTTCCACGCTGCGAGAAAGATTCGAAACGAGTTGGCGCACAACACCAAGATGTCGCTCAACGGCGCCGCCCAAGCAGTGCAGGCACTATTCTCTGCCCTTCGACTCCTGAATGTCGATACCAGACTACTGCCAGGCTTTGGGTTTATGGGCGGAGGCATTGGCCTGCCTGAGAATACTTTGGAGCCAGTGTTCGATTTCCGATAGGGCACGCCAAAAGCCGAGAGTCAAATTGGGCCGCCCTTACAGGCCAGCAATGCGCGAACTTCAACAATCCGGCAGTTGAGGCGCCGGTAGAGCCGGACTAGTTGTCTCCGGATCGCCGGCCGGTCCCGTAGTTCACATCGGACAGATTGCCAGCGTGGTCGCCATTGAGGCGTATCCCGCCAATTGGCTCCGTGTTCTGCTCTGGCGTGATCGGCTTACCACCGACCAGCGAACGGCGGCACGCGGCGACGGCGATACCGCTACTCGCCTCGCGGTCGCGGACGAAACCAAGATTGATCTTGGCTTACATGCGGATGTCCGGTTCGACCTAAGAATCTGGACCGACCGCATTGCGGCGACTGAAGCGGCCCGAGCTATTCGAAATGCGTTGAACGGGCCTAGATCGTGACAAGATGCTGATACAAACTAGAGGTCGTTTGCTATTCGAACGAACCGCTGCCAGCTATCACTTCGCGCTGCCCAGGGTTTCTTATGGAGCTGCAGAGCGATGATCTTCTGCGCAATATCCACACTGTCCTTCTCTGCGTAGCCCCTGAAAGACTTCCCCCGAAAACCGGCCGGGCGCACAGCGGACTTCAGCTTTTCTTTGGCGTTGGCAACCTTGCCGACGTCCTTGTTTAGGTAGTCATCCGGCTTTCGCCAGGAACTGCGTAGCGCTGCGACTGCATCTGGGAAGAGAAACCACCAGGCCTCCATCTCCCAGGCGGGAACTACGGCATGGACCTTCCACGGCATCGCTGCGTAGGAATTTTCGATTCTCTCCGCAATAGCAACATGGGCGGGTTCGAGGGCGTCAGCGTCCTCATGCATCAGCACACAGCGAATTTCTTGCCGCGCATGTGCGGCACGCAAAGCTGCTGCGACTCGGTCCACCTTCCGTCCAACCTTGCCCGGCGAGATATCTTTGACAAGCGCCATTGGTTCGCGCAAGAGCTTGACGGCACTTGGCGATATGTCAGGCCTTAGGCCACACAACAGCACCTTGATTGACTGTCGATCATTGTCGTCTTCGCCAAAAACTATAATCTGCTTCTCGGTGCTGTTGGCACTGCTCACGAGGGGACACCGCCGAGCGCCCCCGTAAACCACAGTTCGCCCAACCCTATCTCGCCACCAAGCTCCTTTTCCATTTTCCGTACGGTCTCGGAGTCGATGGCAGGAATCCTGGAACTGGCATCGCCGTCACGTTCGCAGACAATTAGTTCCTCGGGCTTGAGCCTATTAACAAGAGGAGGGGAATGCGTCGCGATGATGAATTGGGTGCGTTCCGACGCTTCCCGCAAGAGTTCGACGAGTCTATCTAAGACATGGGGGTGCAAACCGTGATCAATTTCTTCGATGCAGGTCATCTTGGGAGGGTTGGGATCATGTAGCAATGCCAGCAGGCTCAATGCTCGAATTGATCCAAACGACGCTTCTGAGAGCTGAGTCGTGTCATCCAAGCCATCTTCACTGAGGCTCAAGACCGTACCTTCGCCAGCTCCCCCAATCGACTCGAACTCAAGTGACTTAAGGCCAGGGATGAAGATGCGCGCGTCTTTGATGATATCTGCGAACACATCCTCGTGGTCTTCTGCGATATAGCGCAAGAAGGCCGCCAGGTTGCTTGCGTCGTTCTTGAGATTTTCTGATCGAGGGGTTGGAGACGGCTTTCGTGCCGCGGCAACATTAATATCGAATACGCGGAAGCTCTCGAAAAGCAACGCCAACTCTTCGACCTGTGCGCCACCCTCTTCGGCGCTCAACTTCGGCAGAGTGGCAAGACCAAGCGATCCTTCCCTGAGGCTGCCTTTGTGTTCGTGCTCGCCGGTAGTAAAGGTGACTCCGCCACCAGCGATGGATATACGCCGGCCGGGGCCTGCCGTACGCTTGAAGAGAAACGTCTCTTCTCTGATCAGGTAGGTTCTTGCTCGTTTCCCCGAACGGGCTGGAACGCTACCCTGGCGTATCGAAAGCGTGTAGTGGTCGGTAGTCTTTCTGCTGCTGTTTTTCGTAAGCGCGGCTTCGATTTCAATGACTATTTTTTTCACGCCTTTTGAGCGCGCTCCCCGAAAGAAAACGCGCTCGAAACCTCCTCGACGACCGAGCGCAGGCTCCAGGTCGTCGCGCACTGAGTCCCCAAGAAAGGCAATCACGTCTAGCAGGTTTGATTTGCCTGCGCCGTTGGGACCAACAAGCACATTAAGTGGTTGAAGGTGCACTTCTATTTCGCGCAAACTGCGAAAGTTAGCTGCCTTCAACCGCAGCAGGTAGGGAGGACGAGTTGCAGCCACAGGCACAGAGTACTGTCTGACCCCGACTGATGGGCAAGAGAGCCGGCGCGTGGCGTCTCCGCCTGGGTGACTATCGAGGTGGACAGGCGACGCAGGCGCAGCCTAGGCGAGCCATGCTTTCGTCGGCAGTCACGAACAGCGGACGCACGTCCGTCTGGAGCATCGGCCACCGTAGTCGGAGTTTGAAGCCCCGAGCGACGCGACTGAGTCTGTAGGCCATGCGGCGGCTGGATCCGTCGGCCGCTGTCAGGGCTGGCTTCATGTTGGGGGTCTAAGCCGTCCCCGCCGTCCAAGCGCGAAGCCTTTGGGCAGGTGTCCCCGGTGTCCCCGGTGTCCCCGACTGCGCTCTGACCTGCTCATATGGTTTTGATCTAGGGGGACACTGCACCGAACGTGTCCCCCTAGATCACTGACTAAGACTCCCCTTAGAACAAGCGTTCGCCTAAAGTCGGACCATGATCGGGAAAGTCGGACGCTGGTGGAACGGGTCATGGGACCCGATTGCGCGGGCCGGCATCTCGGTGCAGAAGATCACCACCTGGCGCGTAGACGCACGGCGCGGCGACGCCGACTCGCAACGCATCACGCGCAGCGACTTCGCGACCGAGACGGACGCCCGCACGTTCGTAACCCGGCTCATGGATGCGTGTCCCGGTGAGCGCCGCGACATGCTCGACGCCGGTCGCGGCAGCGCTGACGCCGGGCCGCACAGTCGGTGACTGGATGGCTGTAACACGCTCCGGTGAGTGTTTCAGCCGTCCAGTCTGGCGCCGCTGCGGAAAATACCCGGAAAATCAGCAGGCGACCGCGCGTCGGCGCAGCGTTATTGCAGCTCAAGGCCACGTAACGGCAACATGCGGCCGGTCCCTCCGGAGGCGGGGGCGCAGGTTCGAATCCTGCCGGGGGCACTTTTTGTCCCATTATATAGCTAATGTCTGATTTTTTGGATCATGGCTGTTGCCTGCTCGAGCTGCGTCAACCTAGACAGTTGGCGAGTTGATCAGGGGAGCAGGTTGCCGCGACAGCGCCCACGAATTGGCTCACTCGTGCGCGCGTTTTGCCCCGGATTCCCTGCTCCATGATGAACTTGGGCGTGAATATGCCACCCGAGCTGGACTTCGAATACAAGATCACCATCGTTGAGGATGAGCGGCCACAGTATCTGGCGGCAGCTCAAGCAGCGTCCATCCTGGAAGTTCAGGAATGGTTCGCCCGTTCCGCATCAACGCCTGCAGGATCTGTCCAGGAACAGGATGAGACCTCAGCCATGCGCCAGCAAATTGGCGAACCGCCCTCGAAGTCGTGCATAGAAGTCAGACGCTCGCCCACGTAGCGCCTCGTCGAGGGCTCGCTCCCAATGGCCCTTCCCACTCGGGCGCACGAAGGGACTCAAGCCCCAACCTTCTGATCCGTAGGTCTACCGGCTGTCTATGTCGTTTTCGACATGCTGGTCCGACCGTGTACCGACGAGTGTCAGCAGGTCCGGGCGCGCACCCACGACCGCCGTCCCGCCAAAGGATTCCAGCACCTCGGGTGTGTCAGAAAACCTCGACCAGTCCGTCGCGATCACCGTCGTCCGAGCACCATCGGAGCACCATCCCGCTCCACGAACCACGACTTTGGTCTCGGTTGACGCTCATGCCGAATCGACCCGCGCAGGGCGAAGCGCTGTACGCCCTCGCCGCGGTGCTGCGTAAGGCGGAGCTCGCTCGCCACGAGCGTTGGCGACATTCTCGCCGGACTCGCTGACCTGAAGCCGCTCGGCCATACGAAGCTGCGATAGGACCCCGGTGCAGCGGGGGACGCGCCGGCACGTCCCCCGCTGTCGACACCATCCGCAGTCAAGAAACGGATCGCAGGCCGGCGGCGGTGAGCAGGTACGCTGGGGCGACGTTGGTGGCGTCCATGCTGAGCAGTTCCATCAGGGCTTTGCCCGCACCTTCGGGGGTCAGCGGATCGCCCAGGTGTTGCAGGTACTGTGCCTCGGTCTGGCGGGCCCGCGCCGCGTATGCCCGCACGGCCGGGCGGCCCAGGTCGGTCAGCGGGGTGAGCTTCGGCAGCACCGCGGTGAACGTGATGCCCAGGCCGGCGCGCTCGGCCTCCTCACGCGCATACGCGGTCATGAACCGCTGTGTGGCTTTGGCGCCGGCGTACCCGCCGCTGAGCGGCGACCCGGCGAGGGCTGCGCCACTGCTGAGCACGACCATCCGGCTGCCGGGCCGCATCGGCTGCCGCAGCGCCGCGCGCAGCCAGTGGAACGCGATACGCACGTCGGCATGCCAGTTGATCGAGAAGCTCTCCCAGGTCTGGTCCTGCAGCGGCAACATGGCTGGGCGCGCGCCGGCTACCACGACGACTGCATCTGGCTTGTGACGCTCGAGCAGCAGCGCGGCGGTCGTTTCGTCGGCGGCGTCAGCGACTTCGGTGGCGGCGCCGGAGGTCCGGCTCACGGTGACCACGTCGGCGCGTGCCTCGCTGAGCGCGTCGGCGATGCCGCGGCCGAGTCCGCGGCTTGCCCCGACGACGAGGGCGGTCATGCCGCGGCCCGCAGCAGTGCGGCGTTCGCCTGCTCGAGCGTCCGGATGGGGCCGGTGGCCCAGCCCGGCTCGATCGACGCCGACAGCGGGTCGGGGAAGATGTCCTCGGCGCCGGCGGCCACACCGTCGAAGATGGCCCGGGCGACCGACGCTGGGTCGGCCTTCAGCACGGGCAGGTCTCGCACCATGTCGGTGTCGACGGGACCGGCCAGTACGGCGTGCACCCGCACTCCTTGCGGGGCGAGTAGCCCGCGTTGCGACTGTGTGAGCGAGTACGCCGCGGCCTTGGAGATCGAGTAGGCGGGCATCACCGGTACCGATGCCAGCGACGCGAGCGACAAGACGTTGACCACGGTGCCGCGGGAGAGCAGCAGGTGCGGCAGGAGTGTTTGGGTGACCGCGTACGGGCCGAACAAGTTGACCGCGAGATGCTGCTCGAGGACCGAACGTTCACCGAGGTCGTCGAGCACCGACACGCCGGCGTTGTTGACCAGCATGTCGAGCTCGACCACTCGATCGGCCAGGGCCTGCACCTGCGCGGTGTCGGTCACGTCCAGTGGCAGCGGGATGACGCGGGCGTCGGGGTGCGGGACCGGCCGCCGCATCGCCGCATACACCCGTTGCGCGCCTCGGTGCAGGGCCTCGTCGACGATGGCACGGCCGATGCCCCGATTGGCGCCGGTCACCAGGATTGTTGTCATCATGCAGGGTCAGACGCGCCGGGTCGCCGAAATCCGTCGGCCCGGTAGCGACCAGTTTTCGGGCCGGTCGACGTCAGTACCGGGAAACAATGGTGACGGAGGTGGGCGATGTCCGGGACGTCGGCCGAACTGCTGCAGCGGGCCCGAGCCGGCGATCGTGAGGCGTTCACGGCGCTGGTGCAGCCGCACCGCGGCGAGCTGCAGGTCCACTGCTACCGCATGCTCGGCTCGGTCCAAGACGCCGAAGATGCCGTGCAGGACACGCTGCTGTCGGCCTGGGTAGGCCTGTCCGGTTTCGAAGGCCGCTCGTCGATCCGCACCTGGCTGTACCGCATCGCCACCAACCAGTGCCTCAGCGCGCTGCGGTCATCCGCCCGCCGCCCGCCCACTGTGGCCGCCGAACGTCCCGGCGAGGTGCTGTGGCTGCAGCCGTACCCGGACCTGATGCTCGACGACCTACCCGATCATGTACCAGGCCCCGACGCGCGATACGAGTCCCGCGAAGCCGTCTCCCTCGCCTTCGTGACCGCCGTGCAACTGCTGCCACCCAACCAGCGCGCCGTCCTGCTGCTACGTGACGTGCTCGGCTACCGCGCCGCCGAGACCGCCGACCTGCTCGGCCTGAGCGAGGACGCGGTCACCAGCGCGCTGCGGCGCGCCCGGGCCACCATCGACGCCTCCCGCACCCGCGACCTGCCCCCACCGGCCGGCGGCCCGCAGGAGCGCGAGCTCGTCGACCGCTTCGTCGCCGCCTTCACCGCACCCGACGTCGACGCGCTCATCACGCTGATGACCGACGACGTGTGGCTTCGCATGCCACCACAGCCGTTCGAATACCACGGCACCGACGCCGTCCGCCGGTTCCTCACCACGATTGACGCCCACCGCCGCAGCATCGCCCGCATGGTGCCGACCCGCGCCAACCACCAGCCCGGCTGGGGCGAATACGTCCACGACCCGGTCACCGGCAGCCTGCACCTCACCGGCATCCTCGTTGCCGGCCTCGCCGGCGACCGCATCAGCGCACTTACCCACTTCGAGACCACACTCGCCCCGCACTTCGCCCTGCCCCGCACCCTCCGGCCAAGCGAGCGAGGCGACCCGCGACCGGCGGTTGGTACGGCAGTCGGAGATCGTGATCGGTACGGACGGTGACGAGTCAGCACTACCTGCGCCGCACTGTGTCCGACTCCTTCGCACCCGCCCACCTGCCGTGATGGCAGCGAGGCTGCTGACCCACCGCCGTCCGTCAGGCAGTGACCCATCGCTTCACCGGCCAAGCCACCTCAGATGTCACCTATCCGTGCAGCAGACCCCAGTCCCCAACACGCCATCCGGCAATGCCGACGGGCGATCGTCCTGGCACTGGTCGGCTGGCTGCAGTGATCACTATCGTGGCAGTCGGTCACCAGACACCAGCTGACCGTCCATGACCGGCCGCTCCCGTGTCACTTCGGCGGCTCCGCCCTTCCCGGAACAAATGTGGCTGTCCCGTCCTCGGCAATGATCCAAGTCTGAGTCGTACAGGCGACGCTGTTCACACGTGCCAGAACCCGACCATTCTCATCCTGCGCCTCGATCAATGTGGCCTCGCAGAAGATGCCCTCATTGAAACCCTGAAAGCCGCCAGGGGGAATATCCGTATTAGATTCCATGGACGCGTCCACGATCCTGACCGTGATCTCGTGGGCACGGTCGTTGCGTATGTAAAGCGCTTCTTCCTGCTCGGGTTCGAGGAAGGGTTGGTAGGATCGCACCAAGAAAAAGGATCCCCCGCAGCACAATACGAGCAGTGCAACGACAAGCACGATCAATCCAAGCCACTTTCGACTGCGCACGTCAGACAAGATCACTCCCATCAATCGCGAATACCCCCGTCGAGGGCGTCCCGTTAGCGAGCCCATCAGGAGTAAGTGGCTTACCAGTCGAGTATACTTGCGCGCCGACCTGCGTCACCGCTGACAGCGCCGTGGCCGCGTCTGGCGCAACCCCGAAGTAGATGGTAAAGAACTTGATATCGTTGCTTTCGAAGCGCCCGAGCTTCAGAGTGATGTCTGGACCACAGAGATGCCGCGTGTCACCCTCCCAATTGACTCCCGTGACGGGCGTTGGATTTGGGGACTCGAGGAGCTGGCAGTAGCCGTCATCGCCCGCTCGATCGAGGTAACTGGTGTCTCCGCCGAGCGTTTGCAGGGAATTGTAGGACCAGTAACCGCCGTTATCCCAGTCGATCGACCGAGCGTAGGTCATGTCAGAGATTGGTGCACCGAAATTTATTACGAAAACCTGCATCTTGTAGAGATACCTGCTGTCGAGCAGGCAGGACGACCCGGCTGAAGGCGGGCAATTGGGCACGCGCACGGGGGCAGGCTCGATCCGATGGATAATCTCCAAAGAGCCAAGCGCGGTCACCGTCGATATGATCCCATCGCCCGCGTCGGTCATGCGAACCCCATTCAGCGAAAGGTCCTTACTGCCGCCGGCGTAGTGACTGAAAGCAAGGTAATTGGGCCCAATTGGCGTGTTGACTCCCCATCCATCACCTTGGAAACGGGCAATCCATTCGGTGTCCGGCCTATCCAACAATCGGGCACCGACACCGCTCGCGATTCCTAGGTGCCCAAACGCCGACATCCCGAGGTCGACAAAGCCGTTGCTCAGGACCAGCCCTGTGACCTGGTAGGTGACCTGGTAAGTCACGTCTGACCAGGTGGCCCACTTCCCGCCGTACTCGGCGTTGACCATGGTGATGAACGCACCCGGACAGGTCACGGTAAGCGTAACCGCGGGACTGCCCGACAACGGCTTGCTATCGCCGCACTTGTTCGTTGGCAGACCATCCTCGTCAAGCAGTACGATGCTGCCGCGCACCGCTGGGCTGTCCGCGTCGAACGTCACCGTCACGTCGGTGTCAAACTTCTTGGGGTTCTTGATCTCGATGTAATGTGCGCCGGTCTGTTGGATCTCCGTGGTGCCCTCGACGGTTCCGGCCGCCCCTGGCCCAGTTTCGTCGATGGTCACGGTGTCGTGCCGTGGCCGATGCCCAGGGAAGTCGGCATCGTCCAAGCTCTGCTTCCATCGGGTGGCGTCACTATCCTGGAATCCTACGCCGGATGTGTTCTTGTCAATGGTGTAGGCCCATTCACGGAAGCGTTGTATCTCATCGGCGAAGTTGCCATCGACGCGACGCTGTTCGATCAACTCTTTGATGACTGCACCCGGCAGTGGCGGGGCGTCGCCGACGAGTCGTTCCCACGATTGTCTGATGGAGTCCCTAAGCAGTCTTTCTTCCAGAAACTCCGCCACGATGAACGCGCCGTACTCGGGGCCTCCTCCGCTGATAACTGTGTCGCCTTCGTCGTAGCGTTCACTTGATTCCGCAAGAAAGGCGTCCAATGAACTGTAGTAATCCGAGTCAATGCCCGATTCGCCGGCGAGTTCAGCTGCTGTGTGCTCACCCCATTCGGCGGTCGCCTCCATCCACCAGTTCATCCAGTAGTCGCCCGCAAACCGGTCGTTCATGTATTGGTACTGGACAAAGTGGAAGAGTTCGTGGCGGGCGAGTCCTTTGATGTTTTGCGAATCCCTCGTAAGGAACATTGTCCCATCCCCGCAAGTCAGGCATCCAGCTGGGGGAAGCGACAGGCCCGTTCCGGCCGGCAGCCATTGCACTTGTACTACAACGTCATTGGGAACCTTGTAACCCAGTTCGTTCTTAAAGGCTGTACGGGCCTGTTCAAGCGTCGTCTTGAGGTTTTCGATAAAGTCCGGGCGGACATTGCCGCCCGTGGTGGTCTGATCGATGTCCCCTTCGTCGTAGTAGATCGTGAAGTGATCAGTCTTGACTCGACAGCCAAAATTGCGGCCCGACAACCGGACCCAGAAGCTGCAGTCCGGGTTGTTCGAAGCCAGCGCGTTGGAGGAACGGCCACTCGTAGTCGACGGCCGGCTCACCTCGGTCGGCTCTAGCCAGGCTGAGATTTCCTCCTGCTCAGAGGGCGCCAATGCGGGCCAAAGACGCAGGAGTTCGGCTCGGGCCGCGTCAATGTTGCCGACCGCCACGGCGCCGCCGCTGTACCGGACTGGCACCGCGGTAGGGTCGGTGAGCCCAAACAGTCCGATCTGTACGTAATCGGCAGCGCTGATCGTGCCCGCTTGGTAATCGAACGCCAGGCGCTCCAGCACGTTCGTGTTGTTGGCAAGAGTGACGGACGAGCCGCCAGCCACCACTTCCGTGCCATCCAGTGCTCGCAGGTCGTAGGCACCATCGGGCCAGACCGACGTCGTACCCGTCGTGTTCCAGGTCGCGCTGCAGGCGTCGTCGTTGCGGGTAGCGGCTCCGACTTCCTGCCAGGCGCCGCCACGCAGTCGGGCTTGGATGGTCAGCTGTGTCACACCACTTGAGCAGGCGACGGTGACCGGGATGGTCCCCCAAACGCCACGCCCAGGGACGGGGGCGAGAAAGTGGATGGCAGGCGCGTCAACAATGACCTTGAAGTGTGCGGTCGCACCCGCTGTGCCAGCGAGGTCCACCCCACGGACGTGCAGCCACCAAGTCCCCGACGCGAGCTGCGCATCCCATCGCGGCTCGGCGGTGGTCGTCGTCGTGCTGGGCACGGTGTCGTGACTGTGGTCGAGGGCCACGGCCCACACGGTCGCGGACGTGTCGCTGGCCTGCCACGCTGCCACGAACATGTCGTTTGAGTAGGTCGTTCCGGGTACCGGGTGCGTCATACTGGTGATCTTGGGAGCGCCTGGCGGTAGATCGACCAGGAACTTCCGATGCGCGGCCTCTCCGCGGTTCCCTGCTCCGTCGACTGGGACGACGTGCAAGTACCACTGGCCCTCTCCGGGCAGGTTCTTGGTAAATACGGCGCCAGAGATGGGCGCATCCGACGGGACGTCGTCCGCGCCGTGCGTAACGGAGACGGCGTAGGACACTCCCGATAGGTCCGGCGAGCTCGTGAACTCCGCCACGACATCAGAAGAGTTGACGGGAACGTTCGGATCGGGGTGGGAGGTCAACGTGACGGTAGTCATCGTGGGTGCGGTGGTGTCGATTTTGATCATTTGGTGTGCGACCGGACCTGCGTATCCGTTAGGCATGATGGTCCGTACATGTAGGTAATGCACGCCGTCAGTGAGCTGTCCGGACCAGCCATCGGCTGATTGTGTGAGGGTCGTCCCAGGGTCGTTTGTCGGAATCTGGTCAACCGAAACAGCATATCCAGCGACAGGTAGTTGAGTAATCGAAAATCTATTGTTCGGATGCCAGGTGACCGTGGCTGTTGACGAGGAGGACCATCCGTCTTCTCCTGTCGCTTCACCTAGGTCAACGTTGGCAATTGGCGCACGGACCGCGTTTAAGATATGAATTTTCCAGGTCCCACCGGTAGCGCCTTTTACGGTCAGCCGTAGCTTGTAGATCCCGGGAATAGTCGCCATGCAGAGATCTGAATACATGGCGGTAAGAGTCGTATTGCACACTGTTTCACCGTTGGGCGCGACGAGTTCCGCGCCAAGCGAGTCGGGACCGGATGTTGCACCTATCGCAAGAGGCTGTCTGGCAAGTGCATTAAATTGAACTAGCGTCGACATTCCGGGCGTTGGAAGCGCTACGTCGAATGGGTCACCGTCGACCGTCGTGGCGACCGTTTCCTCCGCTGGAAGGTTGGAGACTTGCACCTTTATGAAACCGACGCCGAGGCCGGCCGGGTCGATCCGAATGGTGTATGAGCCGTCTACAGGTATCGTCGTTTCCCGAATGAGCACCGGATAGTCACCGTATCCGTCTTCCGACTGCATCGTCGCGCCCGACGGATCGAGAAGCTCGATCCGGTAGGGGGTTGTCGTATTGTCGTTGTAGAAACCTCCTGGCCCCGCGACGAGAACGCTGATCCTCTGTCCAGCGGCGGCGGCAAAAATTGCATCGGCAGTCTGGTTCGGCGCAGTGACAGTCAGCGTGACGGAGGGACCGCCGACCGACGTCGTCACGACTGTCGGCGCTTGGAACTTGTAGATGTGGATGCTGAACGTGCCGACATCCATGCCACTCGGGTCGATGATCAGCGAGTAGGTACCCGTCGTCGAAAGATCAAGCGGACCGATCGCGGCAGAAGGATTAGCAGACGACTTGTATGCATTGCCAACGATGGCGCCGGACGGGTCGCGCATGGTAAACGCCATCGAGACGGAGGGATTGCTGAGGTCCTCAAGGAGTACATAGGTCTTGACGCCGGTGGTCGCCTCAAACGTGACGATGCCGTTCTGCCCGGGCGCTTGGACGGCGACTGTCGTGGACATACCCCCCAGCTCACCCACGGTGGTTACGTCTACTGGCACGTCGTACAGACGTATACCGATCGGTCCCGTATATGGGCCGTCGGGGTCGACGGTGAGTGTGTATTCGCCGGTATTGGGCAGCGTCTCGGGATCAATGAAAGATGAGCCGTTGAGGTGCCAGGCTGTCTTGAGTAAGGTGCCATCGGGCTTCGTGATGGACAGGCGCATGCCGGTCGCCGTCGTGGTCAGGTCCAGGGCAACCCGTTGGCCGGCGGTCCCTTGAAATGTCCAGGTCGCGTTCTGACCCGGTGTCGTGATCGAGGTGGCGGTGGGTGTATCGCCAATTTCTGTGGTCAGTGCCTGGTCTACGACGGTGTACGCACGGATGGTGATGTGCCCGACGGCATCGTCGGCGGGATCGACCACGATCGTGTACGCGCCGGTCGCAGGGACGGCCGTCGCATCGATAAAGGTGCCGCTTTCGGGGATGCCCGACGCTGATGCCACGATCGAACCGTCCGGCCCCAAGAGCTTGACGCTGACGCCATGACCCATCGAGTTGTCGCTCAATCCCAAGGAGATGCGCTGACCCGTCGTGGCGTTGAACGTGGCGGTGGCTTGTTGCCCGCTGACAGTCGTGGTCAGTGTTAGTGGCGTGCCGTCGAGGGTAAGGGTGCCTGTAGCCGAAGCGGCCGAGACCCGGAACGTGTACGTGGCCGAGGTGGACTGGTTGCCGGCAGCATCGATCGCAACGACGTAAAGGACGTGCGTCCCCACGGCGTCCGGGGTCACTACGACGGCCGCGCTTGCGCCCGCAGTGGTTGTGGGCTCGGTGTGGGTGGGTGGGTTCTCGTCCAGCCCATACCGGTAGGACACGACGTCGGTGGCGCCACCTGCGCTCAGCGTGAACAGGCCCGGCATTCCGGGCTGCCCAGCCCAGGCTTCGGCTGGGTAGTCGGTGGAGGTGACGGTGGGCGCTGGCGGGGCGGTGGTGTCGATGGTGAATTTCCAATGCCCGGCCGGGCTCCAGGTCCCGGCGGCGTTGACCGCTCGGACGTGTAGATACCACACACCGTCGCCGTAGTTGCCGGAGTAACTGGTCGCGATCGTGTCGATTGTTGTATCGGGTGTGGTGGCGGGCTTGTCGTCGATCTGGACGCTGTACCCGTCAGCGCCGGCGGGAGCCGGCCAGCTGCCGGTAAACGCACCGGACGAGTAGTGCTTGGTCGGGTCGGGGTGGGTGGTGGAACTGACAACGGGTGTCAGCGGTTGGGTGGTGTCGGCGACGAACCGCAGGTGCGCCGCCGTATCGGACCAGTTGCCGGCAGCGTCGCCGGTACGGATGTGGACCCACCACACGCCGTCGGCGTCAACAGTCGTGGTGTAGGTGGTCGTCGTTTGGGTCGCCAGGCTGGGCGGCATCGTGTCCGGATCCTTGTCGACGATGACCGCGTACTGCGTTACGCCGGAGGTGTCGGCTGGTGGGTTCCAGGACACGGTGACTTGGCGGGAAGGGTAGAGCTGTGTCGGGCTCGGATGGGTCAACGAGGTGAGGGCGCTGGGCGCGCTTGGTTTGGTGGTGTCGATGTTGAACGCGAAGTGCTGTGTGGTGGACCAGTTGCCGGCCTTGTCTTGGGCGGCCACGTGCAACCAGTAAGCGCCGTCTGCGAGTCCGCTCGCAGTGACGTTCGCCGTAGTCTGCGTGACAATGTTGCCGGCCAACGTGCCGGGCGACTGGTCAATCACCACGGCGTACCCGTTCAGACCACTGCCGCTGTCGGTTGCGGTCAATGTCGCGGCGAACGCTGACGTTGAGTACCACTGGCTGGGGTCAAGGTGCGTAGAGCTCACGACAGCGGGCTGTGAGGGCGCGGCGGTGTCGACGGTGAACTTGAAGTGAGCGGGCGTGCCCCAAGTGCCGGCCGCGTTCTGGGCGGCCACGTGCAGGTACCACACGCCGTCAGTCCTCGTAGCGTTGTACGTCAACGTCGTCTGGTCGACGGTCGTGTCCGGGGTCGTGGTAGCAACGTTGTCGACCACGAGGCTGTACCCGGTCGCGCCGGAGACGGCCGACCACGATGCGGTGAATGAACCGTTCGGGTAGACGAGATCTGGGTTGGCGTGGCTGGTGGAGGTAATCGTTGGTGCCGGTGGCGGGCCGGTATACACCATGAACTTGAGATGCACGGCCGTGGCGGACCAGTTGCCGGCGCCGTCCCGGGCGCGGATGTGAACCCACCAGGTGCCGTCGGTAGGCACTGTCGTGGTGAACGTCATGGCCGTCTGAGTGGGGCTGGTGTCGGGGATGGTGCTGTCAGATTGGTCAACGACGACCACGTAGCTAGATACGCCGGAGGCGTCCTCCGGCGCACCCCACGACACCGTCATGGTTCGCGACGGGTAGGCGATGTCGCTGGACGGATGCGTAGACGAGGTGGGGTTGGTCGGTGCGCCCGGCTTCCCGGTATCCACTTTGAACTGGTAATGCGCGGCCGGTGACCAGTTACCCGCCAGGTCTACGGCGGCGACATGTAGGTAGTGCACGCCTTCGGTCTGCCCGGCCGCCGACACGGTTACGGCGGTCTGGGTGACTGTTGTCCCGGGGCTGGTGGTCGCTGCAGTGTCGATTTTGACTGCGTATCCGGCGACGCCGTTGGTGTCGCTTGCCGCAAGGGACGCGGTGAGGGTCGAGCTGTTGTAGTACGCGCTCTGTATGGGGTGGGATGTGCTGGTGATGGTCGGGGTTGCGGGTGGGGTCGTGTCGACCTTGAACTCGCAGGGATCTTCCCAGTCGGCCCAGAGGTACTCATCAGATCCGTGGACACGCCAGGAGTAGGTGCCGTTCTCGGCAAACGCACCGGCGGGCACGGTGGTGGCGTAGGTGCTGCCCGAGGTTCCGTATGCGGTGGTGGCTCCGCCGATCTTTGCCCCGCCCGCGACGTACCACTCGAACTCAGCCTTGGTGTTCAGACCGTCCGGGTCGGTGACCTTCGCCTTAAGGGTGGGAGTCTTGGTGTTGATGTACGGCCGGGACGTACCGGTAACGCATGTGGTTGCGGGGACCGTCGACCGGGTGCCCATGACGGGGTACCGGTTGTAGGTGATGTTGGTGTAGGGCACTTGGCTCGAGTCTGCGGCGTTGCGGGACCTGAACTGCTTGAACGCGTTGGCGTCAGTCTCGCTGGTGGCGCGCAGACCCATGTACCCGCGGTTCTGGTTGTTGTCAGCCGCCCGACGGAAGAAGGTCGTCGACGACACCGACACCCAGCCGTCGTTGCATGAGGAGCTGAACCCCTTCGTCTGCGTGGACGACGCCTCCTTGACCAACCAGTCGGGCTGAGTTGTCCAGACCATGCCCTCGACGTTCTGCGAGGTAGTCCACATGTCCCACGATTTCGCTGTGCACGTGGGCGACCACCAGTTCCAGAAGTACGTCGTGGCCGACGAAACGTAGGTGCCCGCGAACTCGGTCGTGTCCCACCTCACCAAAGACCGCGCGACGTCACCGCTGACTAGCCCGAACTGCAGGTCGTTCTCTCCGCCCCGGTCGACGGTGTCGCCCTGCTTCACATAGGTGTCGAACGTCGTGTACAAAGGGTTGATCGTCGGGTCGATCGTGATCGGGAAGACCCGCCGCGTGTCATCAAGCCAGTCCGTATCGGGAAGCAGCCGTAGATCTAGACCCGCCTTTTCGACGACCTTGGCTGCCCGTTTGGTTACACGGGTGTCGATATTGCGTCGCTCAGGCGCTTGACCAGTGGCGATGGGCTTCGCGTCCCACATCTGCGGGGCTGGGATGCGCGCGAAGACCTTACCCGCGTCATTCTTGATCGCCAGGTTGCCCCCTGCGTCCCGCATGAAGCTTGCGGCGGCCTTAGACGTCACGGGCAAGGTGATGTCGCGTACCTTCGCCAGCCCTGCCCGCGTCTTGACCTTAAGCAGTTCCTGGAAGCCTGTCCGGGTCGCCCTGACCACGAGGTCCACATCAGGCAGGACGTCAGCGTAGGTCGCGGTGTCGCCGTCCAACATCGGCTCGGGCAGCGGACCGGTCCAGCTCATCGCCACCCGGCCTTCACCATGACCCACCGCGGCCAGCTCGTGCTCGCCTGCGCTCGACACCTGCCCGGACATCGTCAGAGCGCCAGGGTGTGCTTTGGGGGCCACAGTCCCGTCGGCGCCCTTGATCAGGGTCAGGTCCACCTCAGCCCAACCGTCGCCCTTACGCGCACGCACCGGAGCGGCCGAGATCCTCGCCTCGTACAACCCATCCGCCGCCGCGAAGTACTCCCCCGTCTCCGAGGTCAACTCCGCGATCCGTACCCGACCGCCACACTGCCGGGCCGCCCGCAACGCCGCCGCACGATCGGGCTCCTCAGTTGGACACTCGGCCTGCACGGCGACTGGCGGGGCAGCGGTCACCCGGTCGGGCCAACCCACCGCCGGCGCCAACGACGCAGCCACCGTGACCGCCAGCGAGCCAACCAACCGCAAACGCCACGACCTGCGGCGGCGCAGACCCACTTCCCGCTCGCCATCCGTCGAATCAGATACTGAGCGCCCAGAACCGGCTAGACGTGACACTTAGCAACCCCCGCAATCACGACCTAAAAGGCGACCATGATCATGTGGCGTGGTCAACATCGATGTCAAGTGGATTCACGGAACGTAGTGACTATAAGGAAAAATTACCTCCATAACCGTGCCGTTGTAACACCGGCGGTTCTGGACGTAGTCGGTATAGTCCTACCGGCCACTGCGTAGTTGACCCAGCGGTCCGCGGTGGCGCTGGTGAGCCTTTCTGCGAGCAGGATCGCTTCTTCCTCATCAACGCCGGTGCCCAGCTCGCGGCCCTCGCCGACGCATGCTTCATCGGCTGGGTCGAGCGACAGGAACTCGGACAAGTCGCCAGCGTGGTCGTTGCCGAGGTTCTGCACGGTGTGGAGCGAGGTGCGGAAGTACCTGCTCCTGGGAGTGATCGGACCCACCGGACGGCTGACTCGCCATCGACCTCGGTGCCGCCGAGGAACTGTTTGCTGCCGATCATCTCGGCGTTGGAGGCTGGGGCGGTGCGCGGACTCGTCGCCGTCCCGAGCTCGCGGTCCTCACTCGACCACAAGCACTGGCGGGCAAAGTGCCTCAGCCCGGCAAGCCAAGCTTGATTTCCCTGCGTGCGATTACTGTGTGAATATTCTTTGTGTTTGGCCACCGACACCAACCGATCCACCGCTACCAAAGAGGCAGGTCAGCCGCGATGGCCAGACGTCCCGACGGGGAGCAGTGTTGGGGTGTATCCGGCCGTGGAGATTGGCCTGCGCCTCCACTACGTCTGCGCAGCTCAACGCTATGATGTCTTCGCGTTCGGGGGCGCGTTTCGTATCTCGATCCGAGGGTACGAACCTGCTCCCCCTCCAGCGTCTGTAGCCATGGAGCGCGTGACCGCCTGAGGCGATCGTGACCCGGCGAGCGAGCCACTGTGACGGTGGCGGAGCAGAGTTTCGCTACACGGTCAGCTACGCGCCGATGCAAAACCAGCCAAGATCCGTCCACTTAGGTACAGCCCATGAGCGCAGATCGCGCGAATCATGCCGAGTGCCGCGGCGTTCGGTGCGCGTCTCGGCGGGCCGCGCGAAGTCGAGTTGGGGCGCCGCCCTGCTTCCCCACTCGTCATGAAGCGAGCTGGTGGGGTGCATGTATTCCAGGGGTGGCTATTCCTATGGCGGAAGGACCGGTTGACCGATCAGGATCGGTTGGCGGTGCGTAGGTCTGCGTACGTGATCGTGAGGCCGATGACCAGTAGGGCCCCTGTGGGGGCAGCGAAGGCGGTGTGGATGGTGTCGATGAGTGCGCCTTGGAGTCCTATGCCGTCGGCGCCGAACCCGGGATGGCCGAACAGGATGAGGCTGAGCGCGCCGAAGATCAGGCTGAGAGCGGCCTCGAACGCGACGACGACGGCTGCGACGACGGCCCAGCGGGCCAGCGCGCGGCCGGGTCGGGTGTGGGTGAGGGCGAGGGAGCGTAGGAGTGGGTTGCGGCTGTGCTCGAACAGGACGGCGTAGCTGAACATGGATAGCGCGAACAGTAGGTAGATGCCGGGTACGACGAAGGCGTAGAGGCCGGCGATGAGCAGGAACGCGGCGGCGAGGGTCCAGGGCCACAGGGACGTCAGGCGGCTCAGGCCGTAGCGGTAGGCGTCGGCGATGCTGACGGGCTGGCCGGTCACTGTAGGGCCGACGAGTGCCCACACGCCGCCGGCCCAGCCGATGGTGGCGGTGACGCTGCCGGCGATGAGCAGCAGGGCGGGCAGCACGATTCCCAGCATGAAGGCCGTGGGACTGCTGGTCGCGGTGGCGAGGTCGAAGAGTGAGTTGGCGGTGTGGTGGCCGGTGGCCTCGGTGAGGACGCGTGCTAGTTCGAGTGCGGTCTCCGGGACGGAGATCGAGACTCCCGTAACGAGCAGCGCTGGTCTCCAGCTGCGCCTGGTCACGCTGAGGGTGGTGGCCCACCAGGAACGCAGCTCAGGGGTCGGCGGGGCGAGCTGACTGGCGGGACCGGCCAGTCCGGTCGTGTCGGACGTAGCGCTCATGACGCGCTCGCAAGGGCGTGTGCACTGCCGTCAGTGATGATCGTCGACACTTGTATAGCTCTCTGTTCGCCGGGACGGGGTGATGGGGCCGCGCGGGTCCGCGGGCGGTCAGTGCCGAACGGCGCTTGGTGGTGGGTCAGCGCGCCGGACCTGACGGCCGTCTTGTCGGCGTGGATCCATTCATGATTGCTCGTGAGCCTGTCGCGGGGCCTAGCGGGTGAGGAACTGCCACCAGGCGTCGACCGGCGGGGGGTTGTCGACGTCGACCCGTTGGCCGGGTTGAGGGATGGCAAGCGCCACGTCGTGGTCCTTGGCTGCCCGCCAGGTCCGGTCGGCGGGTTCGGCCCAGTCGTGTAGTGCCAGGTTGAACGTGGCCCAGTGCACCGGGATGAGCAGACCTCCGTTGACGTCGAGGTGGGCTTGGACGCCGTCCTCGGGGAGCATGTGGATGTCGGGCCAGTTGGTGTCGTACGCGCCGATCTGGATGAGGGTGGCGTCGAACGGTCCGTGCTGTGTGCCGATCTCGGTGAAGCCGGGGAAGTAGCCGGTGTCGCCGGAGTAGAACACTCGGCGGGTGGGGCCTTTGATCACCCAGCTTGCCCAGAGTGTGTCGTTGCGGTGCAGGCCGCGGCCGGAGAAGTGCCGCGCCGGGGTGGCGGTCAGCTCCATGTCCGCCACCCGGGTGGTCTCGTGCCAGTCGAGTTCGATGATGCGGGAGTCGGGGACGCCCCAGCGTCGCAGGTGGGCGCCGACGCCGAGGGGGACGACGAACGGGACGGCCTGCAGGGTGTTGAGGTCCTGGATGGTGGCCATGTCGAGGTGGTCGTAGTGATCGTGTGAGATCACCACGGCGTCCAGGGGTGGAAGCTCACGCAAGGGCACCGGCGCCTCGTGAAGTCGCTTCGGACCGGCGAACGGGGCCGGCGAGCACCGCTGGCTCCACACCGGGTCGAGCAGCACACGGTGTCCTTCAATCTCGACCAGCGCCGACGAGTGCCCGAACCACGTTACGTGCAGGCCGGTGGGGTCGCCCGCAGCCGGCGTGTGCAGGGGGACGGGTCGGTGCGGGCGGCGGGCCGCGCGTCCGGTCGCCATCGCCACAAGGACCCGGGGCATGTTTGCGGCTGGAGGGTTGGAGGCCGGCATGGTGTTGCTGAACTGGCCATCGCGGAACTGGGGTGAGGCCTCGATCCGTGTTCGTTGTACGCCGGTCGCCCGTCCGCCCAGCTGGGCGGGCAGGTCGCGCAGGCTGCGGAGGCTGTTGCTGGTCATGCTTGTTGATGCCCCTATCTGCTGGGTGCTGGTTGTGCTCAGTAGGCGCAGGGTGGCGTCCTGCGCCTGGGTGACGCGCGGGTTCGGCTCAGCCGGGCTGTTGGGCAGCTACGGTGACGATGTCGCGGTTCTCCAGGACGTGGCGGGTGTAGCCCTGCCGGGCGAGCCGCAAGGCGACCTGTCCCAACTGCTGCGTGCTGGTCAGCAGGACCGGCTCCAGGCGCAACAGCTTGATCAGCGCTGCGAGCGCGGGGAAGACGGGGTCCGCGAGCCGGTACGCCCGGGTCTTGGACCTCTTGCCGTGCATGGGGCGGACGAAACCAGGACGCAGTGCGTAGCCGTTGGGGAAGGTGGCGATGACCGCGTTCTCGGTGCGGCCCTTGACGCGGGCCCAACGGCTGCGGCCTTGTTCGGTGCTGTCGGTGCCGCCGCCGGAGACGTAGACGAACGTCAGGGCCGGGTTGGCGGCGGCCAGAACCTGGGCCGCGGCCATCGTGTAGTCGTAGGTGATGCGCTCGTAGTCCGCTGGGCTCATACCGGCGGAAGAGACGCCGAGGCCCCAGAAGCATGCGTCGGCGCCGGCCAGGTTGTCGGCGATCGGGGTGAAGTCGCCGAAGTCGGCGTGCACGACCTGGCGCAGTTTGGGGTGCGTCACGTCCAGCGGCGCCCGGCCGACGGCGACGACCTCCGTGACGTCGTCAGCGAGCAGGCTCTCCTGGAGGAACCCGTCGCCGACAAGGCCGCTACCTCCGAAGACGACTACCTTCATGCTGTCTCAGCTCCTTGCGCATCGTTGATCTGACCCGCGTGTCACCCGTCCGCGCGGTGTCAGGTCTGGTTGGTGGTCGGCTTCCGTACCGGGCCCGTCTGCGCTGCTGTCAGGACGCCCGAACCAACTCCCACGGGCCTTTGGCTGTGCCTTCTTGGCACATCGCCATTTATCTGAGGTAGGGGTCGACGACTTTCATGCAGTAGTTCCAGACCGCGGCCTCGTTCGCGGGGGTGTAGTGGCGTTCGCTGACCTGCTCCAGGCCCTTGGGCCCGTAGTAGCGGTCCGAGAGGCCTTCGACCTCGGGGGACGTTGCGGCGTAGATGGTCGGTGCGGCGCCTTGCGCCGCGGTGCGCATGAGCAGAGGTGCCAGTGGCCTGCCGACGGTGTAGATCACCGTCATGTACCACGGTCGCTTCTCGCTTCCCCCGAGGTTGGTCAGGGCAATGCCGGGGTGGGTGGTGTTCACGTCGATGGTCTCGATGCCCTGCTCGCTCAGGTGCTTGCGAAGAGATCGCATCGCCCAGATCACGTACAGCTTCGACAGGCCGTACGCGCGCCTGAAGGAGTAGTTGTCCTTCAGTTCGATGTCGTCGATGAACGGCTTTCCGCCCTGGGCGTGGGAGGCGGAGGAGACGGTCACGATGCGTGCGCGGGGACTCTTCTTCAGGCTGTCGATGAGCAGCAGCGACAGCAGTACGGGGGCGAAGAGGTTCACCGCCATGGTCTTCTCGTGGCCTTCGGCGGTGCCGGCCCACCTGGTGCCGTACTGGTTGCCGGCGTTGTTGACGAGCACGTCAAGCCGGTCGTACTTGGCCGTGAACTCCTGGGCCATCGCCTTGACCTCGGCAAGGGATTCGAGGTCGGCGATGAGCACGTCGGTATTGGGGTTGCCGGTCTCGGCGACGAGCTCCTTCTGCACGGTGAGGGTCTTCTCGCGGTTGCGGCCATGCAAGATCACGGTGTGGCCCTGGGCGAGGAGGGCCTTGGCTTCCTCGCGGCCGAGGCCGTTGGTCGCGCCGGTGACCAAGATGATCTTGCTGTCCATGCTCGTTCCTTATGTGGGGCGGGTGTTGCAGACGGTGTACTGGAGGGCGGGGTGTGGTGGTGGCCGAGGCTCGCGCCGCCGGCGGCGCGAGCACGAAGGCCGCGCCTTTAGACCGGAGGGCCGGCCGGTTGGTGGTCGGCTTCGTTGTACGGATCGTCAGGGCGCGGTGACGCCAGTGAGGCGTTCGGCTTCGGCCCACAGGCGCGCGGCGACCGCCTTGTCCCGGCCCGGGCGCGGCAGCTCGACGGCCTTCGTCGGGCCCACCATCGACCAACGCGGACCGTAGTAGCCGCCGGACGTGGCGTCGGGGCTGGTCGCTGCGTAGAGCAGCGGTTCGGCGCCCTGCTCGGGCCCCTGATTGGGCACGATCTTGTAGAGCACCTTCTCGAAGAGGCGGGGACCCTGGCCGCCGAGGTTGGGGCCCGAGGTCATCAGGTTGGTCCGGGTGCTGCCGGGGTGCCCGCCTGCCGACAACAGCTTCCAACCTTGTTCGGCCGCGATCTCGGCCAGGTGGACCATCATCAGCATGTCGGCCAGCTTCGACTGCGCGTAAGCCCTGTACCGGCTGTAGCTGCGCGTGGACTGGAGGTCGTCGAAATCGATCTTCGCCCGGTTGGCGGTGCCGCTACTCATGGTCGCCACCCGCGGAGCGGGGGCGGCCAGCAGCAGGGGCAGCAGCCGGACGGTGAGCGCGAACGGGCCGAGGAAGTTACTGCCCAGCTGCAGCTCGAAGCCGTCGACGGTCTCCATCCGCTGCGGCACGTTCATCACCCCGGCGTTGTTCACCAGCAGGTCCAACGGGCGGCCGTCGGCGGTCAGGCCGTCGGCGAAGTCGCGGACCGAGGCGAGGTCGGCGAGGTCGAGCCGGCGCACCTCGACCTTGGCCCGCGGGTGGGCGGACTGAATCTCGGCGCGGGCCTGCTCGCCTTGGCGGGCGTGCGTACCGCGAGGACCACGTCCGCGCCGGCCGCGGCGAGGCGCTTGGCGGTCTCCTTGCCGGTGCCGCTGTTCGCGCCGGTCACGACGGCGAGCCTGCCGTGCTGGTCGGGGACCTGGTACATCGCTTGCTCCTTAGAGACTGCCGGTCTGTTGCGCCTTCCACGGTAACAAGACCAGCGGTCTTTTAACAAGAGACCTGAGGTCTGTAAGCTCACAGGTATGGAGTTCAAACGCGCCCGCAGCGACGAACAGCGGAACGAACGGCGGCTGCAGATCTTGCGGACCGCGGCCGAGATGCTGGCCGAGATGCCGGTCGCCAAGATCACCCTGAACGAGCTGAGCCGCCGCGTCGGGCTGGCCAAGTCCAATGTTCTGCGCTACTTCGAGTCACGCGAGGCGGTTCTGCTCGAACTGCTCGACGCGGAGGCCCAGGACTGGCTGGCACACCTCGACCGCGCCCTTGAGGCTGGCGGCGGCACCCCGCGCCAGCGCGGCGACCGGCTCGCCGCCATCCTGGCCGAGTCCCTCGCCCAGCGGCCGGCGCTGTGCGACCTGACCAACGCGCACGCCAGTGTGCTGGAACACAACGTGTCCGCCGAGGTCGCCCTGCGGCACAAGCGCGCCACCCGGGCCACCTACGAGACACAGTCTCAGCTCATCCTGCGGTGCCTACCCGAGCTCGGCAGCCACGACGCGACCCAGCTGGCCGCCACCGCCACGCTGATCACCGCGGCCGCCTGGCCGTACAGCCGGCCACCCGAGGCGCTACTGGCCGCCTACGCCGCAGACCCGGAACTGGCCACTATGCGCCTGGACTTCACCGACCTGCTACGCCAGACCCTGGCCGTGACCATCTCCGGACTCCTCGCCCGCCGGCACAACCCGCCGGTCGACGAAGCCACCATGACAGCCGAGAGCTGAGCTGCGCCGGCGCAGCCAGAGGCGTCCTTCCATTCGAACTCGATGTCGGAACGACAGCCCCAAGGCAGCGAGCAAGGGCATACTCGCCTCGCCCCACAATCTAAGGTGCACGGCGTCCGTACATCCGACTCGTGTCCCGTCAGCCGATGGGCAGTTCAGCCGCGATGGCCAGGTGACCGCGTGGGGAGCAGTGTTGGGCTGTATCCGGCCGGGGGCACCACGCCTAGAACTTCTCCCAGCAACCAAGTCGAAGCCCTTGACCAGGTATTACCCAGTCAAGGGCTTCGCTCGATGGGCCGGCTGTCACTGGCTATAACCGCGCTGGTCGGCCGGCCGCGGCACATACGCGACCGCGTCTATCCGCGTCGGTGATTGTTCAGGCGGTCCGCGCCGATGCGGAGATCACTATCTCCGGTACAGGCATGCAGTCCGATCGCCGGCTGTTGGCGCGCGTCGTTCCACGATCGCTGAACGCGGTGCGAACGCACAGTCCCGGCGACCCGAGAAGCGACAAATCGCCCCTCGCTTGTCGCGAAGATCGCCGTCCCGTGCACCAGAACGCAGCCCAACTGCACTCCTGCACACGAAATGGAGATCTTGGAAACAACGAGGGGAACTGCACCCGGCCTCATGATCGCGTCCGTGAGCGGGAAGCCACACAAACCGTGGCTACACCACGGTTTCGCGCTCCGAACGCCGATCCCCCTTCGCCAGCCTCACATCTGGATCGATCCGAACGGCGACGGAATTTCGCAACTCGCCAGAACTGCCCAGGTCGGCGTGGGCCCCGTCGAACAACGGGGCCACGTTCTCAGGCAGTGAACGACAGCCCTACCGGTTGGTGCACCGCTGCCGGCCCGTCCGGGCGTCCGGGCCGGCGCACCGGCCGACGCGGACACCCGGACGGGCCGTGGTCACCGACCCAGGCGAACCGCGGGCCTGCGCCGCCAGCCGAGCACCACCAGCACGGCACCAACGGACAGCAGCGCGATCGCGGCGACCAGGATGCCCGTCGCCCGGCTACCGGTCTGCGCCAGCTGCGGGGCCACGGTGACCGGCAGCTTCATGTAGTACGGATTTCCAGCCGCGTCCACACCGGAGGCGATGATGGTGTGTTCGCCCACCGTCGCGCCGGCCGGGATGGTGATCTCCTGGCGGAAGCTACCCTGTGCGTCGGTCACCACTGTGGCGAGTAAGGTCGGCTCCGAGTAGAGGGTGATGTCCACGGTGGAGTAGGCCGCGTAGCCCTCGCCCCCAACCGTGATCTTCATGCCCACCCCCACGGTTTGGCCCGAACTCAGGTCGCTCGTCATCGTCGCGTCCGTAGCGGGCGGCGTCGGAGAAACGACCGGCGCTTCAAGGGTGACCGGGTTCGAGGGTGCCGATGGCGCGGAGGCGACGTTCCCCGCGTAGGCGACCACGGTGTAGGTGTACTCGGTGCCGGCCGCACCGCCGATGACGCAGGCGGTCCCGTCGGTCGTGCAGGTCGCCGGGCCGGGTGCCGCCGTGACGACATACTTCGTGATCGATCCAGGGCTCGCGGTCCACTCGACGAGCGCCGACGACACACCCGCGATAGCGGTCACCCCGGTCGGCGCGTCAGGTGCGGACGGTCCCGGGGACCCGGTCGGCGAGGGTGGAGCACTCGTCGGGGCCGCACTCGTGGGGGCCGCGCTTGTGGGAAGCATGGTGGTCGTGGGCGCCGCGCTCGTGGGAGCCGCGGAGGTCATGGGGGGCTCGCTTGTCGGAGCCTCGGACGTGGCAGGGGGCTCGCTTGTCGGAGCGGATGTGTCAGTGGTGGCAACCGCCGCCACCATGCCGGCAGGCGGACGCGTTTCGGCAGCTGCCGAGGCGGCGAACCCGCCCACCACCATGATCCCGGCGACCAGCGCCAGCGCGCCTACGCGCGCATGGGGTGACGTTGACTGACGCAGCGACATGCGAAGTACCCCCTTGGGTGATGTTTACGCATTTTGGGTGCCTTTTCTATGTTTGCACCCTACGTGGTAGATCAGCACTAAGGTGATCTTTCGCAACCTGGCCGGGCGAATCTTGGCGGGCTGAGCACGTTTCAGGTGTTCAAGCCGTGTAAGAATCTCCGACTCCGGACCACGCCCGGCAGAAGGTCGGTAGCCGGTGCGGCGGGTCAGGGAGCTGAGATATGGCAGATGCGCCGCCGGACGGAATGACCTGGGGCCTGGCCGGACGCTGGGTGGTGGTAGTACTCGCGTCAGCCATCGGGCTGGCGCTCGCCATCGGCGACCTGGCACTCCCCGGGTTTAGCGGCGGCGATGAGCCGACGTCCGGGTCATCGCCGCGACCGTTCGCGTGCCTCGCCTTCGGCGGAGCGGACGGGACGCACTACTGCGAACGCGCCGCGATCGAGGTCGGCCGGCGCCCCGCGGTCACCGAGGAGCAGCGCCGGCGCGGCATGGACATCTCCCGGAAGGCGAGCGATGAGATCGGGTTCGCGCTTCTCTGCGCCCAGGGTCACGGGGACTGTCCACCGGGCGCCGAAGCGCCGACAGTCGAGCAGACCCTGGAGGACATCCGCCAGCGGTTCCTCCGCAACGGCCTCACCGGGACGGTCCGCGTCGCCGGACCCGACGACATCGGACCCCCGGGCACCATCTTGTACGGCGTGCTCGTCGCAGACGCCTGCGTCGTGGGTTATCTGAAGTTCCCGAACGGCGGTGGGTCGTCCTTCATGACCGGCACGCTCCCGGACGGAGGTTGCCTCAGCAGCGCATGAGCGCGGCCCTTGACCGCCACCTGCCCGGTCAAGGGCCGCGCCACACCGTCACATGTTCTCCGCTTCGACCAGGTCGTCGGCCATCTTGGCCAGCTCCTCCGCCGGGATGTCGGCCCGCAGGCGCGGGAACTCCTCCATCTCCTCGCGCTCGGCGTGGGCCAGCACGGCGTTGCGGAACTCGGTGAACTGCACGTCGAACATCGGGTCGTCGACGTCCATCTCGGCCATCTCGGCCATGACCATGTCGGCGTTCGCTTCCTCGGTGAGACGGTCGCCGGCGATTCGACCGCCCGACTCGACGTCGTCACGGGTGGCCGGGTGGACCACCTGCTGCTCGCCGCGCTCGTGACGCTCCAGCAGCTCGGTCACGAGCGCGAATGCCTCGGCCTTCTCGGCGCCCTGCAGGGCGGGGACCCGCGCCATGGCGCGCTTGATCTGGTCGTGCTGCGCCAGCAGGACGTCGACGACGTCGCCGTCGACACGCTCCAGGGTGACACTCATCTGAACCTCCTCCTCGCGACGGTGCCCCGTCACTGTCCCCCTCTTCCCCGGGGTCAGCCCGGCAAACACCTGGGACGACGAACCTAAGGGCTAGCGGTGAGCTGGCGGTGAGCGTCCCGGCTCGACAACGCGTCCGCCGCTTGGCGCAGCACCGACGACGTGCGGGTGGAACCCTTGCGGCGCTCCATGGACTCGCTGATGGCGCGGACGACCGCCGCGAGGAGCGGAATGGCGACCGCTATCAACGCCCATCGGACCACGAACTTCCAGAACACGATGTGCCTCCCGTTGACACGGGTGTCAGAGCCCAGGAACTACCCACGGCTGACCAGGCAAAACGCATCGGGTGCCAATGGGGTTTCAGGCGTGGGAGATGCCGGCCAGGGTGAAGAACTCCGCCCGCGAGCGGGGGTCCTCGCGCAGCGTGCCGAGCAGGGTCGAGGTGATGGTCGTGGCGCCGACCGCCCGGACCCCGCGCAGCGTCATGCACAGGTGCTCGGCCTCGATCACGACGCCGACGCCCTTCGGGTTGAGGTGACCGGTCAGCCAGTCCGCGATCTGCTTGGTCAGGCGCTCCTGCACCTGCGGACCGTGGGCGAACAGCTCCACGACGCGGGCGAGTTTGGACAGGCCGAGGATCCGCTCGCCGGGCAGGTAACCGACGTGGGCGACGCCGATGAACGGCAGCAGGTGGTGCTCGCACACCGACCGGATGGGGATGGCCCGGGCGAGCACGAGCTCGTCGTACCCCTCGTCGTTGTCGAAGGTCGTGAGCTGGAACTCGCGCGGGGTGAGCAGCTCCGCGTAGGCCCGCGCCATCCGGCCGGGGGTCTCGGCCAGGCTCTCGGAGGTCAGGTCGACGCCCAACGCGGCGAGGAAGTCGGCCGCGGCCCGCTCGGCGGCGGCCGGGTCGTGGCGCGGTCGCTGACGGGCGACCCGAAGCGGGGTGACGGTCATCGACTATCTCCGATCAAGTTTTCACCAACGATCGCTAGCGTTAATCGCCATCCTGGACCAGTGTCGAGGTAATTTCAACAGCGGCCGTTGGTGATAATCTGCGGACGTGCAGGACCAATGGGTCGCGCTCGCCGCCCTCGCCGACCCCTCGCGTCGGGCGCTCTACGACTACGTGCGGCGCCAGGGGCATCCGGTCACCCGGGAGATGGCCGCGGAGGCCCAGCGCATGTCGCGCGGCCTCGCCGCGTTCCACCTGGACAAGCTCGTCGACGCGGGCGTGTTGACGTCGCGCTACGAGGCGCCGCCCGACGAGCCGCGCGGCCGCGGCCGGGCACCGAAGGTCTACGAACCCGCCGGCGACGGCATGGCGATCACCATCCCCCGACGGCGCTACGAGCTGATCGCCGAGATCCTCGCCGAGGCGGTGGCGACGGACCCGGCGCACGCCGACGAGGCCGCGCACCGGCTCGCCCACGAACACGGCCGGGCGCTCGGGACACACCTGAGCGCGGACAATCTCGACGTCGTCACCGTGCTGGCGGAGCTGGGCTTCGAACCGCAGCGCGGCCCGGACGGCGAACTACTCCTCCACAACTGCCCGTTCCATGCCCTGGCCACCCGGCACACCGCGCTGGTGTGCGGCCTGAACCACGCCCTGATCGCCGGCCTCGTGAACGGCCTCGGCAGCACCGACTGCCGGGCCCGACTGGCGCCCCGGCCCGGCGCCTGCTGCGTCCGGCTCGACGACGCCTGACCAGACCCCAGGGTCTGTCTCGAAGTGTCGTCGCTCGCACGACCGATCTCGTCCACGGTCCAGCTACCGCCACCGGCTGAGCGAGCCTGCACAGGCGGCATATCGCGTCAAATCCGTGTTGCACAAAAGTGCGGCACAGGTTCCACACCATTTCAGCATTCGTCCAGTGACCCGTGACGACGACATGACGGTGGCCCTAGCTGGTGTTAAACGATGGCCGCGACCGGCGTGGCGACCAT
>NZ_BAAALT010000181.1:0-563 GCF_039528515.1 Luedemannella flava | reverse complement strand
ATGGCCCTTCCATTCAGAACCACCGGATCACTATGACCTACTTTCGTACCTGCTCGACGTGTCTGTCTCGCAGTTAAGCTGGCTTCTACCATTACACTAACCGAGCGATGTCCGACCGCTCTTAGCCAACCTTCGTGCTCCTCCGTTACTCTTTGGGAGGAGACCGCCCCAGTCAAACTACCCACCAGGCACNGCTTCAAAGCCTCCCACCTATCCTACACATGTAGGTTCAATGTTCAGTGCCAAGCTATAGTAAAGGTTCACGGGGTCTTTCCGTCTAGCCGCGGGTACACAGCATCTTCACTGCGATTTCAATTTCACTGAGTCTCGGGTGGAGACAGCGTAGCCATGANCAATTAACCTTCCGGCACCGGGCAGGCGTCACACCGTATACGTCATCTTACGATTTTGCACAGTGCTGTGTTTTTAATAAACAGTTCCAGCTACCTATTCTCTGCGACTCCCGTCTGCTTACACCGCAAGGGCTTAACAGACAAGAGCGTACCTTCTCCCGAAGTTACGGTACCATTTTGCCTAGTTCCTTCACCCGAGTTCTCTCAAGC
>NZ_BAAALT010000180.1:0-36220 GCF_039528515.1 Luedemannella flava | reverse complement strand
CGCACATCTGGCGACACCCGACGTCCGTTGCTTCGCCAGAGGTGAGCAATTGGCGAAGGGCGACGCGCGTGCCGTCGCCAGATGTGAGCATCTGGCGGCCTGCGCGCGGCCGCGTCCGCCGACTGCGCACATATGGCGGGGTGCGGGGTGTCTGAGCCCCGCCGACTGCTGACATCTGGCGGGGTGGCGCTTGCCCAGGCTCGCGACATGCGCACATCTGGCGGAAGTGCGGGTGCGGCGCGTTGGCGGGTGCGCGCGGGAGGCGAGCGGGTGTGCCGGGTCAGCGGGCGGAGCGGCGGCGGGCGTGGATCGCCTGGGTGACCTCGCGGATGACGCCGCTCAGGTCGTCGCGCAGGCGGGCCGAGGTGACGTGGAGCACCAACCAGCCCGCGGACTGGAGGCGGTTGAGCCGTTGGCGGTCCCGGTGCAGTTGATTCGCGTCGCCGTGCCACTGGCCGTCGTACTCGAGGGCGATGCGGTACTCCGGGTATGCCAGGTCCGTGCGGGCGACGAGCCCGTCCGCGTCGTAGATCTCATGTTGCGCGTCGGGTGCGGGGAGGCCGGCGAGCCGGAGCGCCACCCGCAGTCGGCTCTCCTGTGGGGACTCCGCGCGGCCGTCGGCCAGCGAGGCCATCTTCGTGAAGCGCCGGATGCCACGGCCGCCGGCACGCCGGGCCGCGTACTCGTCGAGTTGGCCGGCTGTCACGAGGCCCGCGTGGAGCAGCCGGTCGGTCAGCGTGACGGCCTCGGTCAGCGGGAGCCACTGGGCAAGGTCCCAGCAGGTCCGGACGGCGGTGGTGGTGGGCACGCCGCGGATCACGCGGAGCTCGTCGGGGGGCAGGGTGCCGCTGTGGGTGATGACACTCGCCAGGCGGGGCCGCGACGCGGGCGGCACGATGATCTCGACCGGATCCAGCGTGGCGCTCAGCCCGTGGCCGAGAAGCGTTGCGGCCGAGCGGCCGGCTATGGCGCCGCCATCGGGTAGGAGGAACGCGGCCACCGCCCGGCAGCGCAGTTCGTGGGTCAGGGGCGTGCCGGCGTCGGCGTAGACCCCGTGCACGACGCGGTGCCAGGCCCGGCTGCGCAGCGCTGACCTGGTCAGCCGGCCTTCCGCGACTGCCGTTGTGCCGTGGATCACGAGACTGGCCGGCGCGGGCGATGGACTGGTCATGAGCAGATCGTGGAGCGAAGCGGGCGGGGACGCGACGGTGCGTGCTCGATCTGTGGACAGCAGAGTGGGCTGTGGATAACGCGATCCGTGTTGATCTTTTTTGGTACGGGGTGTGGGGACGCTGTCAAGGGCGTTACATGGATCCGGTAAGCTAACTGGGTTGCCACGGCGAGGGCGCCCATCGGTGGAGTTGAGCCGAGTTCGGGCACCGTGATCGACGCGGTGCTCCGGGCCTGTGCCCCATGCGCCTTCGCCCGCCGCACCGCAAGCCATCTGCCGGCACACGTCGCGCAGGCACAAGAACGACACCGCAGCGATCAGGGAGTAGTCCGTGTCCGAGGTAAAGATCAGCGCCGAGCCCCGCACCGAGTTCGGCAAGGGTGGTGCCCGCCGTACCCGCCGTGCCGGCCTGGTGCCCGCCGTGCTGTACGGCCACGGCTCCGACCCCAAGCACATCGCGCTGCCCGCGCGGGAGTTCGCCGCGGCCATCCGTCATGGCGGCATGAACCAGGTGTTCAGCATCGACATGACCGACGGCGGTCCGGTGCTCGCCCTGCCGAAGGCGATCCAGCGCGACCCGATCAAGGACACGTTCGAGCACATCGACCTCATCATCGTCCAGCGTGGCGAGAAGGTCACCGTGGACGTTCCCGTGCAGCTGACCGGCGAGGCCGCCAAGGGCACCCTGGTCGTCACCGAGCACAGCACCCTGTCGATCCTGGCCGAGGCGCTGCACCTGCCCGAGCACGTCGAGGTCTCGATCGACGGCCTGGAGGCCGGCTCGCACGTGACCGCCGGCGACGTGACGCTGCCGAAGGGCTCGACCCTGGCGGGCGACGCCGACACGATCCTCGCGGTGATCAGCCTCGCGCCGACCGCCGAGCAGCTCGAGGGCGCCGCCGAGGCCGCGCCGGAGGCCGCCGAGGGCGAGGCCGCCGAGGCCCCTGCCGAGGCCTGAGCCGACACGCATCCCTGACGCCGTCCCCGGTGCCCACAGCGGCGCACCGGGGACGCGTCATTTGACGACCGTGACGACCCTGACAGTAAGAGGCGATGATGAGCGACGCCGCGCAGTGGCTGGTGGTGGGCCTCGGCAACCCGGGCCGGGAGTACGAGCACAACCGCCACAACGTCGGCTTCATGGTCGCCGACCTGCTGGCGTCGCGGGTGGGCGCGAAGTTCAGCCGGCACCGCCGCGCGGTGGCGGACGCGGCCGAGGGGCGGCTCGGCGTCGGCCTGGACGCGCCCCGGCTCGTCCTCGCCAAGCCGTTGACGTACATGAACCTGTCGGGTGGGCCGGTCGCGGCGCTGGCCCAGTTCTACAAGGTGCCGCCGGCTCAGGTCATCGCGGTGCACGACGAGCTGGACATCGCCTTCGGTCAGCTGCGCGCGAAGGTGGGCGGCGGCGAGGGCGGCCACAACGGGCTGCGTTCGATGAGCAAGTCGCTGTCCACTAAGGACTATCTGCGGGTGCGGTTCGGCATCGGCCGTCCGCCTGGCCGGCAGGACCCGGCCGACTACGTTCTGTCGGACTTTTCGGCCTTGGAACGCAAGGAGTTGGACTTCCTCGTCGACCGCGCGGCCGACATGGTGGAGACCTTGATCACGCGCGGGCTGGAGTGGACGCAGAACGCGTATCACGCCGCCAACGATCGGTAACTCGATTCATCGTCGTCCGTTACACCCTTCGTCACATCTTGTCGGCTTTTGTCCTGCCGGCATGGTCAATGCGAGGGGGCGTGGGTGGCGGAGAGCCGGCGCAGCCCGATCCCCTCAGCCGGCCCCCGAACACCCGCTCCCCGGACGTACTCCCGGGGAAGGCTGAGCGGCGTCGCGGACGCCGACCACCGGGTGGTCGCAGGCGCGGGACCGGGCCGGGCCAAGCGCTGGGAGACCCGCTACGCGCGGCGGCTGCTCGTCGCCGACACGGTCGTCGGGCTCGGGGCCGGGGTCATCGCCTTCCACGCCCGGTTCGGTGCCGAGGTCACCGAGTACAACCGCGTCTACCTGATGCTGTCCGCGGTGCTGCCGCTCGCGTTCATCGCCGCGATGGCCGCGAACCGGGCCTATGAGCGGCGCTTCCTCTTCGTGGGCACCGAGGAGTACCAGCGGGTGCTGCGCGCCGGCCTCGCGCTGACCGCGACCGTCGCGCTCACCTCCTACGCGTTCGACGTGCGGCTCTCCCGGGGTTACCTCGTCGTGGCGCTGCCGCTCGCGACCGTCGCCAGCATCGCCGTGCGCTTCGTCCAGCGCCGGATGCTGCACCATGCCCGCCTGAGCGGGGAGTACCTGCGCCGGGTCGTCGCCGTCGGCCACCCGCGGGCCGTCGCGGACCTCACCCGGCAACTGCGCCGGGAGCGGTACCACGGGCTCGACGTCGTCGGCGGCTGCCTGCCACCCGGCGTGCCCGGCGGCCTGGAGGAGGTCGACCTGCCGCTGGTCGGGACGTTCGACGCCATCCACGAGGGCGTCGCCGCGACCGGCGCGGACACGGTGATCGTGCTGTCCTGTCCGGAGCTGGACGGGCGCGCCCTGCGCCGGCTCGCCTGGCAGCTCGAGCACGACGACGTCGACCTCATCCTGGCCAGCGCGCTCATCGACGTGGCCGGCGAACGGACCACGATCCGCCCCGTCGACGGGCTGCCGCTGCTGCACGTCGACCATCCCCGCCTCGCCGGGGCCGGCCGGGTCGTGAAGGCGATCTTCGATCGGGTCGGCGCGGCGCTGCTGATCTGCTCTTTCGCGCCGCTGCTGGCCCTCGTCGCGGTCGCGGTGAAGCTCGGCTCGCCCGGGCCGGTGATCTTCCGGCAGGTTCGGGTCGGCAAGGAGGGCCGTGAGTTCGCGATGTTCAAGTTCCGCTCGATGCTGCACGGCGCGGACGCGCGACTGGCGGAACTGCGGCCCCGCAACGACTCCGATGGGGTGTTGTTCAAGATGCGGGACGACCCGCGGGTGACTAGGGTGGGACGCTGGCTACGCAGGTACTCCGTCGACGAGCTGCCCCAACTGTTCAACGTGCTGTGCGGGCAGATGTCGTTGGTGGGTCCCCGACCCCCGCTGCCGAGCGAGGTCGCCGCGTACCCCGACGATCTGAGGCGTCGGCTCGCTGTGAAACCGGGTATGACAGGACTATGGCAGGTGAGCGGCCGCTCGGACCTGCCGTGGGAGGAGGCGGTCCGGTTGGACCTCCGCTACGTCGAGAACTGGACCTTGACCATGGACCTCGCGATCCTGCTCCGCACCGTCAGCGCGGTGCTGCGCTCCTCCGGGGCGTACTGATGACCACGCTGCTGGCCCCGCCGGTCACCGACGCCGGGTTCGCCCGCTGGCTCGCCGACCAGGTGGGCACTGAACTGCTGCGGCTGCGCGCCGAGCTCGGCTTCGCCGACCCCGTACTGCTGCGCAAGACGGGGGACGAGAAGGCGCACGACCTGATCGTGACGTTGCTCACCCGCTGGCGGCCCGGCGACGCGGTCCTCTCGGAGGAGGGGGCACACGACGACCTGCGCCGGCTGCGCGCCCCCCGGGTCTGGATCGTCGACCCGCTCGACGGCACCCGGGAGTACGGCGAGCCCGACCGCACCGACTGGGCGGTGCACATCGCGCTGTGGCAGGGCGGGGCGCTGGTGGCCGGGGCGGTGGCGATGCCGGCCCGCGGCCTCACGCTCAGCACCGATCAGCCCCCCAGCTATCCCGACATGCGGGACGTCGGAGTGGGCCGGCCGCTGCGCGTCGCGACGAGCCGGACGCGCCCGCCGGCCCTGCTTGACCGGTTCGTCCGAGAGTGGGGTGAGGTCGAGCCTGTCCCCATGGGATCCGCCGGCGTCAAAGTCTGCGCGGTGGTGTCCGGTGTCGTGGACGCCTACCTGCACGCGGGGGGCCAGTACGAATGGGACTCGGCGGCGCCTGTGGCTGTGGCCACGGCCACGGGCCTGTACGCTTCCAGGATCGATGGATCTGCGCTGGAATACAACCGGCCGGATCCATCGTTGCCAGACCTGCTGGTGTGCCGGAAGGATCTTGCGCCACGCATTCTCGCGGCGCTCGACGTCGCGAGGGCGCATCCGCCGACGTAGATATTGAAGGAAAAGAACATGGGTGCCGCCTCGTACAAGGTCTCCCACCTGGATGCTCTCGAAGCGGAGAGCATCTTCGTCATGCGTGAGGTGGCCGCCGAGTTCGAGCGCCCTGTGCTGCTCTTTTCCGGCGGCAAGGACTCGATCGTGATGCTCCGGCTCGCCGAGAAGGCGTTCTGGCCGGCGCCCATCCCGTTCCCCGTGATGCACGTCGACACCGGTCACAACTTCGCCGAGGTTCTCGAATACCGGGACAGGCGGGTCGACGAACTCGGCCTGCAGCTGATCGTGGCGAGCGTCCCGGACGCCCTGGCGCGCGGCCTCGTCCGCGCCCCCGCCGACGGCACCCGCAACCGGATCCAGACGCCGGTCCTGCTGGAGGCCGTCGAGCAGCACCGCTTCGACGCCCTGTTCGGCGGCGCCCGTCGCGACGAGGAGAAGGCCCGCGCCAAGGAGCGCGTGTTCAGTTTCCGCGACGAGTTCGGCCAGTGGGACCCGCGCAACCAGCGCCCCGAGCTGTGGTCGCTCTACAACGCGCGGATCGACTCCGGCGAGTCGATCCGCGTCTTCCCGCTGTCGAACTGGACCGAGCTCGACATCTGGGACTACATCGCCCGCGAGGGCATCGACCTTCCGTCGATCTACTTCGCCCACGAGCGCGAGGTCGTCGACCGCGACGGCATGCTCTACGGCGTACACGAGCACCTGCCCCTGCGCAACGGGGAGGAACCGTTCGTCGAGACGGTGCGCTACCGCACCGTCGGGGACGCGAGCTGCACCGCCGCAGTCAAGTCCGACGCGGACACCATCGAGAAGGTGATCGCAGAGGTGGCCGCGACGCGGATCACCGAGCGCGGCGCCACCCGGGGCGACGACCGGGTGAGCGAGGCCGCCATGGAGGACCGCAAGCGGGAGGGCTACTTCTGATGGTCGACGACTTCCGGCTCATGGAGCGCACAGAGCGGGGCCGCGCCGCCGATCTGCTCCGCTTCGCCACCGCGGGCAGCGTGGACGACGGCAAGTCCACGCTCATCGGCCGCCTGCTCTACGACAGCAAGGCGATCTTCGAGGACCAGCTCGCCGCCGTCGAGACGGTCTCCGCCGCGCGCGGCGACGAGTACACGAACCTGGCGCTGCTCACCGACGGCCTGCGCGCCGAGCGCGAGCAGGGCATCACCATCGACGTGGCGTACCGGTACTTCGCGACGCCCCGGCGCAAGTTCATCATCGCCGACACCCCGGGCCACATCCAGTACACGCGCAACATGGTCACCGGCGCCTCGACCGCCGACCTGGCGCTCGTGCTGGTCGACGCCCGCAAGGGCATCGTCGAGCAGTCGCGCCGGCACGCGTTCCTGTGCTCGCTGCTGCGCGTGCCGCACCTGGTCCTCTGCGTCAACAAGATGGACCTGGTCGACTGGTCCGAGGACGTCTTCGACGCGATCGCGGAGGAGTTCACCGACTTCGCCGCGAAACTCGACGTGCCAGATCTGACGATTGTCCCCATTTCCGCGTTGCACGGCGACAACGTCGTGAGCCGGTCGCAGAACATGCCGTGGTACGAGGGCCCGTCGCTGCTGCACCACCTGGAGCACGTGCACATCGCCTCCGACCGCAACCTGGTCGACGTGCGCTTCCCGGTGCAGTACGTCATTCGCCCCCAGTCATCGAAATATCCCGACTACCGCGGCTATGCCGGGCAGGTGGCGTCGGGCATCCTGAAGCCGGGCGACGAGGTGATGGTGCTGCCGAGCGGCTTCACCAGCCGCATCGCCGGCATCGACACCGCCGACGGCCCGGTCGACGAGGCCTACCCGCCGATGTCGGTGACCGTGCGGCTGGAGGACGAGCTCGACGTCTCCCGCGGCGACCTGATCTGCCGCGTGCACAACGCGCCCAAGCCGGCGCAGGACATCGACGCGCTGGTCTGCTGGATGGACGAGGCGGCCGTCCTCGAACCGCGCCGCAAGCTGGCCGTCAAGCACACGACGCGGTCGGCGCGCGCGGTCGTCAAGGACCTGCAGTACCGCCTGGACGTCAACACCCTTCATCGGGATGAAGGCGCTGAATCGCTCAAATTGAACGAGATCGGCCGCGTCCGCCTGCGCACGACGCTGCCCCTGCTGGCGGACGAGTACCGGCGCAACCGCACCACGGGCGGCTTCATCCTCATCGACGAGCAGACGAACCGCACGGTAGGCGCCGGCATGATCATCGACGCCGGCTGAGCCCTTCCGGGTTGTGGCGAATATGGCCCATATTCGCCACAACCCCGGGAAGCTCAGAACGCGCGGCGGTAGAAGTCCCACGCGTCCGAGACGATGTCGTGCAGGTCCGCGCGCTGTGGGTGCCAGCCCAGTTCGGCGCGGGCGCGCTGCGACGAGGCGACCTGGGCGACGATGTCGCCCGGCCGGCGCGGGGCGATCTCCACCGGGACGGGTGCGCCCGTCACCTTGCGGACGGCCTCCACCACCTGCAGGTTCGAGTACCCGTTGCCGTTGCCCAGGTTGTAGACGCGCCGCTCGCCCGGCTTGACGCTCTCCAGGGCCAGCAGGTGCGCCGACGCCAGGTCCGCCACGTGGATGTAGTCGCGCACGCAGGTGCCGTCCGGGGTGGCGTAGTCATCGCCGTACAACGGGAGCTTTTCCCGCTTGCCGGCGGCGACCTGCAGGACGATCGGGATCAGATGGGTCTCCGGGTCATGCCGCTCGCCGTACGCCGTGCCGTCGGAGCGCAGCAGCGCGCCGGAGGCGTTGAAGTAGCGCAGCGAGACCGCGCCCAGACCGTGCGCCGCCGCCTCGCCGTCGAGCGCGTAGTCGACCGCCAGCTTGCTCGCCGCGTACGGGTTCAGCGGCCCGACCGGCGCGTCCTCGGCGATCGGCAGGGTTTCCAGGTCGCCGTGCACCGTGCCGGTGGAGGAGAAGATGAGGCGCCGCACGCCGGCCGAACGCATCGCGGACAGCAGGGTCAGCGTGCCCGCGACGTTGTTGTCCCAGTAACGCTCGGGCTGCTTGACGCTCTCGCCGACGGAGATGAACGCCGCGAAGTGCAGCACGCCGTCGAACCCGGCGTCGGGGGTGAGCAGTTCGGCCGCCTTGTCCTGCACCCGGCCCTGGACGAACGTCGCGCCCGGCGGGACCGCCTCCGCGTGCCCGGTGGAGAGGTCGTCGAGGACGACCACCTCGTGGCCGGAGTCGAGCAGCAGCGCTGTGACGACACTGCCGATGTAGCCGGCACCGCCGGTGACGAGCAACTTCACGCCAACACCTTCCGTCGGGGTCTGCAAACAACCTTATTCCTGGGTCGCGCGTCGGTCGCCGGGGGTGGCGCGGACCTCTAGAATTCCGACATGCACAGAGCCGTGCCGCCCGGTGGTTCACCACCACCCGGCGGCTCACCGGACGATGATGGCACCGGCCGGTTACGTGGGGCGCTGGCCCGCGTGCTGGTCCGCGGCGCGGACGCAGCCATGCGCTGGGTGACCCAACTGCTCGGCGAGAGCGCCACCGCCGGCCGCGAACGGATCTCCGAGGCGGAGCTGCGCGACCTGGTCGCCGCGAACACCCGCCTCGACCCCGAGGGCCGGCGCCTGATCGACGAGGTCCTCGGCATCGGCGCCCGCCACGTGCGCGAGCTCATGGTCCCGCGCACCGAGGTGGTCTTCCTGGACCGGGGGATGGCGATCGCCGAGGCGGTGCGCGTCGTGCGCGACGCGCCGCACTCGCGCTTCCCCGTGGTCGACGGCTCCCGCGACGACGTGATCGGCTTCGTGCACCTGCGCGACCTGCTCATCCGCCCGGATGAGGAGTGGGCCGGCACGGTTGGCGCGCTCGCCCGCGAGGTCAAGCGGCTGCCGACCACGATGCGGGTGCTGCCGGCGCTGGCGCAGATGCGGCGCGAAGGCAGCCACCTCGCGGTGGTCATCGACGAGTACGGCGGGACTGCCGGGGTGCTCACCCTGGAGGACCTGCTGGAGGAAGTGGTCGGCGAGATCCACGACGAGTACGACGCGGTGCCCGCCGCCGGCGCCGCGCCCGGCGAGGTCGACGCCCGGCTCAACCTGACCGACTTCGCGGAGTCGGCGGGGTTCGCCCTGCCGCCCGGCCCGTACGAGACGGTGGGCGGCTTCGTCATGGCCGAGCTGGGCCGGCTGCCCGAGGTCGGCGACGCCGTCGACCTGGTCGAGGGTCAGCTGGTGGTGGCCGCGATGGACGGGCGTCGGGTGGCCCGGGTCCTGCTGGTGCCCACCAAGCCGGCGGTGCCGGCCGTGCGGGCGGCCGCGCCGGCGGCCGACGAGCTGGTGCCGGCCGTCAGCGGATCGTGAGCCGCCGCCACGTCTGTCCGGTCGTGCTGTAGGCGGCCGCGCCGCCGCGGTCCACGTCGAAGGCGACCCAGCCGACGTCGGTCTGCCGGATGGCCCGCACGTAGGTCACGTCGTCCGGGGCGTCGGCGAACCGGGTGCCCGACGAGGCGCCCATGGACAGGCCGCCGGAGGCGGCGACGAGCCGGCCGTCGAGCAGCGGCACGACGTCCCCGGTCAGGGCGGGCAGCCCGAAGCTGGCGAACGGCGCGAAGGCGTGCCCGCCGTCGCTGGACCGGTGGATCGCCAGGATCTGCGTCGACGCGTAGAGCGACGTGGCGTTGGACCGGCCGCTGACGATCGTCACGTACGTGCGGCTGCCCACCGACGCCACCTTCGGCCACGCCTCGGGCGCCGAGGTGATGATCGGGAACTCCACCGCGGTCCACGTGCGGCCGCCGTCGCGGCTGGACGCCACGGCGGGCCGGCCCTTGCTGCTGCGCCCGCCCACCCACCAGACGCCGCCGGTGGCCTCGGCGCTGGCGGCCCAGCACACGCCGATGGGCGGCTGGTGCGCCAGGCGCGCGCGGGTGCCGTCGGTGAGGAACACGTCGACGCGGGAGCCGGGGCAGTCCGGCCCGCCGGTCGGGTCGGCGTTGAGCACGAGCTTGCCGCCGTCGGGGATGGCCTGCACCTCCGGCGGATCGACCGGCCGCCGGCTCGGTTGCCAGGTCACCCCGGCGTCGGGGCTGAACCACGTGCCGGCGCCCGTCACGACCAGCGCGGGCCCGGCGAGCGGGATCACCCGCAGGTCGTTGTCGTGTCCGGTGCTCGCCAGGGTGGCGGGCAGCGTGCGTGCCTGCCACGTGCCGCCGCCGTCCCCCGTGAACTGCAGCGAGAAGTGGCACGACCCGTCGGACGCCGCAGAACAATCGGTGAGTACGGCGTACCCGTTCTGTCCGTCGACGAACTCCACATCGGAGATGTCGCCGGGCAGGTCGGTCGCCGCGCTGCCGACGAACGTGAGGTCGTCACCGTTCCACGCGGCCCGGTCCGGGTCCACGGGCGGCGCGGACTCGGTCGGCGCGACCGTCACGGGCGGGCCGTCCGACGGACCGACCGGCGCCGGCATGGCCTGCGTGCCGACGCTGCCGAGCACGCCCCACAGCGTGACGGCGAGCATGCCGCCGGCCGCCGCGACGGACGCCACGGTGGCGCGCCGGCGCCGGCGCAGCACGCCGGCCCGGGCGCTGACCCGGTCGAGGTCGGGGCCGTCGATGGTGTTGAGCAGTTCAGCGCGGGTCGAGTGGAGCAGGACGTCGAGATCGTCAGGCACGGGACACCTCCGCCGCGGTCGCGGCCATGGCGCCGACCTGTCGGGGTGCCGGGGCCGCCGCCCTGGGGGCCGGCACCCGCAGCGGCGGCGCGGATGCCTCGAACCGGGACGCGGACGTGCGCACCGGGACCCGGGTGGCCGACTCGTCGGACCGGTAGCCGTCGAGGTGGGTGGCGAGCGCCCCGCGGGCGCGGGAAAGTCGGGACTTCACTGTGCCGGTCGGGATGCCGAGCAGCTGGCTGACCGCCTCGACGGGCAGGTCGGCCAGGTAGTGCAGGACCACCACCTCGCGGTACGCGCGCGGCAGCTGGGCGAGCGCCTTCTTCAGGTCGGCGCGGTCGGGCTCGGGCGCCTCGGCGACCATCGCCGCCACCGGCCGGTCGCGCAGCAGGATCGTGTCGAGCAGCCGCCGGCGCCGGTACCGCCGGCGGACCACGTTGATCGCGACGGTGCGCAGCCAGGCCTCGGGGTTCTCCACGTCGTCGAGGCCCTTGGGGCGGGCCAGCGCGCGCGCGAACGCTTCCTGCACCACGTCCTGCGCCTCGGTCAGGTCGGTGGTGAACGCGAAAAGTTGCAGCACCAGCCGCCGGTACGAGCCGCGGTACAGGTCTGTCAGGGCGTCCGTCGCGCCGGCGCCGACGCCCCGGCCCGCGTCGAGGTCGTCCCCCGCCCCCAGCTCCACGATGGTGTGCTCCTTCGTCCGTCAACATGGTCGCGCGTCTGGGGGACGAGTCGCCACCTGGGGGCGTCGGTTCCCGCAGGGGTCGACAGTTATCGGACCGAGACAAACGGCCGGCCCGTCCGGCGCGCGTCGGGGGTGGGCTGTCAGAATGGCGGTCATGTCCGCGTCTGTCGACCGTCCCCGCGTGCTCTCCGGCATCCAGCCCACCGCCGACTCGTTCCACCTGGGCAACTACCTCGGCGCGCTGCGCAACTGGGTGCAGCTTCAGGAGACCCACGACGCGTACTACATGGTGGTCGACCTGCACGCGATCACCGCGGGGCACGACCCGGCCGTGCTGCGCCAGCGCACCCGCGTCGGCGCCGCCCAGCTGCTCGCCCTCGGGCTGGACCCGGAGCGCTGCACGCTGTTCGTGCAGTCGCAGGTGCCGGAGCACGCGCAGCTCGCGTGGGTGCTCGGCTGCATCACCGGCTTCGGCGAGGCCAGCCGGATGACCCAGTTCAAGGACAAGTCGGTGAAGCAGGGCGCCGACCGCTCCTCGGTCGGCCTATTCACGTACCCGATCCTGCAGGCCGCCGACATCCTGCTCTACCAGGCCAACCTGGTGCCGGTCGGCGAGGACCAGCGCCAGCACCTGGAGCTCACCCGCGACCTCGCCCAGCGGTTCACGTCGCTGTTCGGCCCCGCCTTCACCGTGCCGGAGCCGTACATCCTCAAGGGCACCGCGAAGATCACCGACCTGCAGGACCCCACCGCGAAGATGTCGAAGTCGGCGTCGACGCCGGCCGGCATCATCGAGCTGCTCGACCCCCCGAACGTCTCGGCGAAGAAGATCAAGTCGGCGGTCACGGACACCGGCCGCGAGATCATCTTCGACCAGGCGAACAAGCCCGGCATCTCCAACCTCCTCACGATCTACTCCGCGCTCACCGGTCGCACGGTCGACGACCTCGTCGCTGCGTACGACGGCAAGGGGTACGGCGACCTGAAGAAGGACCTCGCCGAGGTGGTGTCGGAGTTCGTCGCGCCGATCCAGGAGGCCACCCGCGGCTACCTGGCCGACCCCGCCCAGCTCGACAAGCAGCTGGCCGTGGGCGCCGAGAAGGCGCGGGCCGTCGCGGCGGCGACGCTGCGCACGGTGTACGAACGGGTCGGCTTCCTCGCGGGTGTGACCCGCTGAGGCAAGGCTTGGGGGACAGCGTGGTCCGCACCATCGGGGTGGCGATCGGCATTCCCGCGCCCTGGGGGCCGCGCCTCGACCGGGCCCGGGCGGCCTCCGGCGACCCGCTCGCCGCCGAGGTGCCCGCGCACGTCACCCTGCTCGGGCCGACCGAGATCCCCGACGGGACGCGGGTCGAGACCGAGCGGCACCTGGCCGCCATCGCCCGGGCCCACCCGCCGTTCCGGTTACGGTTACGGGGAACCGGCACGTTCCGCCCGGTCACCCAGGTGGTGTTCGTGGCGCTCGCCGACGGTGAGACCGAGTGCGTCCGGCTGGCCACCGACGTGCGGTCCGGCCCGCTCGCCCGCGACCTGGCGTACCCGTACCATCCGCACGTGACCGTCGCCCACGACGTGCCGCCGGCCGCGCTCGACGCGGTCTTCGCGGACCTCGCCGACTTCGAGGCCGAGTTCGAGGTCGCCGGCTTCACCCTCTACGAGCACACGGCCGAGGGCCAGTGGCGGCCGGAGCGGCACTACCCGCTGACCGGGACGTAGCCCGTGAAGGTCATCGACCGCGCGTATGCCGGATACGAGGCGTCGGTCGCGTGGGCGCGACGGCACTCGGCCGTCTTCGACCACTTCTGGCGGGCCCTGGACCGGTACAACGAGGTGCTCGGCGGCCGGCTGGCGGCCGCGATCTCGTACTACGGGTTCTTCGCGGCCTTCTCCCTCGGCCTGCTCGCCTACGCCATCCTCGGGTACGTCCTGTCGACACAGAACGCGTTCGTGACCCAGGTCAACGACTTCCTGGCCTCGAATTTGCCCTGGATCAACGCGTCGGCGCTGGCGAACCAGCGCGGCGCGCTGACCCTCATCGGCCTCGTGTCGCTCGTACTCACGGGAATTGGTTGGGTTGAGGCGCTGCGCAGCTCGCAGAGGGCGGTGTGGCAGCTGGAACAGCACCCCGGCAACATGATCATTCGGCGGCTGGTGGACCTCGTCATTCTCGCCGCGCTGGGCCTGTTGCTGCTGCTGTCGCTCTGGCTGAGCTGGGCCGTCGAGCGCCTGCTGACCTGGGCGATCGGCCCCGACTACGGCCGCATCGGCGGCGGCGTCCTGCACTGGTCCACACTGGCCCTCGAGTTCGGGGTCAACATCGTGCTCGCCGCCGCGATCCTGGCCGGCGTGCCCCGATTGAAGATGAGCCCTCGGCGGCTCATTCCCACGGCCATCCTGCTGGGCGTCGGCATCCAGGTGCTCAACGAGCTCGTCCGCCTCGTTGTCGGCCGGGCCGAGCACAACCCGGCGTACGCCCTGGTCACCGGCGCTGTCGGGCTGCTCCTCTACCTGTACTTCCTCAACCAGCTGATCGTCTTCGCGTCGGCCGTCGCCGCGACCAGCCAGCACGGCCGGGCCGTGGATCTGGCGGGCAACCCGCCCGACGCCCCTGCGTCCATCCAGGCGCCGGACACGCCATGATGGGCCGGTACACCGAGGACAGCCGATTTGGAAAGGCGGGCACTGTGGGTGCCATTGTCACGTTGGAGCTGCCGGACGACTCGCCGGTGCTGGCGCTCCCCTGGATCATCACGTTCGGCCCCCTCGACGAGGACGAGGACTGGGAGCCCGTCGTCTGCGGCCCCTACGAGCGGGCGCACGCCCTGTCGCTGGCCGAGACGGTCGTCGCTGACGAGGAGCTGATGGCGGTCGTCGAGCCGGTCCTGCCGCACACGACGGTCGACCAGATCCAGGCCGAGATCGCCTCCGCCCAGCTGCTCGCCCAGGAGGCCGAGGACGAGGCCGTCGAGGACGACGAGATCGAGGCTTTCCTCGATGACCACGACCACGACCACGATGAGTACGACGAGGGCGAGGAAGTCGAGCCGAGCACCCCGCCGTCCCCGGAGGAGATCCGCGCCGGCTTCGCCCGGATCGCCGCGAAGCTCACCTCCGCCTGACGGCCTGACGCAAGACGCTTTCACCGACGGCCCGTGGCCGGCGGCACCCGCCCGGGGCCGCCCGCCGCGGGCCGTTCCCGTGGTCCCGGCCCACTCGCGTGGTCCCGGCCCACTCGCGTGGTCCCGGCCGTCCGCCTGGTCGCGGCCCGCTCGGCGTGGTCGCGGCCCGCTCGGTATGGTCGCGGCGCGTCTGCTCCAATCCGGCCCCGTCCGCCCTGGTCGGGCTCGCTTGGCCCGCGTGCCTTCCCGCCAAAGGTGCAACTTTGGCGGCCTCGGGCGACGAAATAGCCGAACTTGCGCGCATAGTTCTGTTATTTCGCGCGCTCCGCTCGCCAAATGCGCACATTTAGCGGCAGTTCAACCCTTGGAAGCCGCCATATGTGAACTCTTGGCGACCGACCGCGCGCCGCTCCCGCCAAGTGCGCACTCTTGGTGGGTTGCAGGCGTCTCGTCCTCGCCAGATGTGCACTCTTGGTGGGTTGCCGCTCACCGACGGTCGCCAATAGCGCACACGCGGCGGGGTCCGCCGCCGTGAGGCTCGCCAAATGCGCACATTTGGTGCCCGCTCCCGTGCAAGATCGGCGTTTCGTGCGCCGGAGCGCGGTCCAGCTGCGCCCCTGCGCACGGAATCGCGATCTTGTCGACGCTCGGGGTCGTCCAGTGGCCCCCTGCTCTGCTCCCCAATACGCGTCACCGGCACTGACCTGGGCTTATCTGACCCCCGCTGTACGCTGGCCCGCTGCCGCGCACGTGACTCCTATAGGTGAGCAGAGCAGGGGCGGGCGATCTTGGGCGTGAGGGGGGTCACGAGGTGATCGTGATCGGGGACACACGCAAGCGTTAGCAAAACGTTGCTGAAAGCTTGCAGCAAGCTCTTTTCAAAACGCGCCGATGTCCGTAGGTTTCGTGTCTGTAACGCGAACCCCCCTTCCTTCTCAGCTCAACGAGGAGTGCAGATGCGACGGCGCAGCATTCTGACCGCCGGCCTGCTGGCCGGCGCGTTGATCGCGGGCACCGCTGCCTGCGGCAGCAGCGACGACAACAAGACGAACACCCCCACTGCCGAGCCCGAGGGCACGGTCACCTGGTGGGACACCTCGGACGCCACCAACGAGGCGCCCGTTTTCAAGGAGCTCATCGCCAAGTTCGAGGCGGCGAACCCGAAGATCAAGGTCAACTACGTCAACGTGCCGTTCGACCAGGCCCGTGACAAGTTCAAGACCGCCGCGCAGAGTGGCGCGGGCGCCCCGGACGTCATGCGTGCCGAGGTCGCCTGGACCCCCGAGTTCGCCTCGCTGGGCTACCTGAGCGCGCTCGACGGCACCCCCGCCCTCGACAAGGCCGAGGACTACCTCGCCGGCCCCGTGGGCTCCACCAAGTTCAACGGCAAGACGTACGCGATCCCGCAGGTGACCGACGCGCTCGCCCTGCTCTACAACAAGAAGCTGCTGGCCGACGCCGGCGTCACCGCCGCCCCGGCCACCATGGCGGAGCTGAAGGACGCGGGCCTGAAGCTGAAGGCCAAGAAGGTCGAGGGCATCTACCTCAACCCGGGCAGCTACTTCCTCCTGCCGTTCATCTACGGCGAGGGCGGCGACCTGCTCAACGTTGACAGCAAGAAGGTCACCGTGAACAGCCCGGAGGCCGTGAAGGGTCTGCAGACCGTGCAGGACCTGATCGCCTCGGGTGCGGCTGCCAAGCCGGCCATGACCGACGGTTACAACAACATGCAGACGCTCTTCAAGGAGGGCAAGGTCGGCATGGTGATCAACGGTCCGTGGTCCGTCGCCGACGACCTGTCCGGCGCCGCGTTCAAGGACAAGGCCAACCTGGGCATCGCCCCGATCCCGGCCGGCAGCACCGGCAAGGTCGGCTCCCCGGTGGGTGGCCACAACTACGCCATCTACGCGGGCTCGAAGGTCATCAAGGCGTCCGAGAAGTTCATCGCCTTCATGAACTCCGCCGAGAGCCAGGCGTTCCTCGCCGGCAAGCTGGGCCTGCTGCCCACCCGCGGCAGCGCGTACGACCTGCCGGGCGCCAAGGACAGCGCGATCGTGAGCGCGTTCAAGCCGGTCCTGGAGAAGGCCACCACCCGTCCGGCGATCCCGGAGGGCGGCTCCCTCTTCGCTCCGCTCGACACCCAGTACGTCAACGTGCTCAGTGGCAAGGCCTCGGCCCAGCAGGGTCTCGACGCCGTCGCCGAGGAGTACAAGAAGGTCCTCAAGGGCTGGAGCTGACGCACGGTCCGCACCACGGTGGGCCGGCCGGGGCAACCCGACCGGCCCACCGGGCGCCCGTGACCCCCTCGACCGGGTTTTAGGAGGCCGTCATGGCGGGTTTCGCTCGCCGCTACTGGTACGGGCTGGCCATGGTCACCCCCGTGGCCCTGGTGCTCGTCACGCTCGTCGGCATCCCGCTGTTCCGGGGTGTCTACCTCTCCCTGACCGACGCCACCGAGGCGAACGTCGGGCGCACCATCGGCGCCAACGTCATCGAGCCGACCTTCGAGTTCGTGGGCCTGGCCAACTACATCGACATCCTCAGCGGCCGCGAGGGTGACTTCTACGGCGTTCTGCTGTGGACGGTCATCTGGACCGCGGTCTGCGTGTTCCTGCACTACACGATCGGCCTGGGCCTGGCCACGCTGCTCAACCGCCAGATGCGCGGTCGCGCGATCTACCGGGTGCTGCTGATCCTGCCGTGGGCGGTGCCGACGTTCGTCGCCGCGTTCGCCTGGCGGTTCCTGCTCAACAGCCAGTTCGGCCTGTTCAACGCGCTGCTGAACCTGGTCGGCATCGGCCCGGTCGGCTGGCTCGAGTCCCCCCTCATGGCGCGGATCAGCGTCATCATGGTCAACACCTGGCTCGGCGTGCCGTTCATGATGGTGGCCCTGCTCGGCGGCCTGCAGGCGATCCCCCGCGAGCTGTACGAGGCGGCCGAGGTCGACGGCGCGTCGGCGTGGCAGAAGTTCCGCAACATCACGCTGCCGGGCCTGGCCAACGTCTCCGGCACGGTCATCCTGCTCGGCGTCATCTGGACCTTCAACCAGTTCGCCGTGATCTTCCTGGTGACCGCCGGCGGGCCGGGTGCCTCGACGGAGATCCTGTCGACGTTCGCGTTCCGCGAGGCGTTCCAGGGCATCCGCAACTACGCGGGCGCCGCGACGTACGGCGTACTCATTCTTTCGATGTTGTTGGTCTTCGCCTCGGCCTACCGCCGGGCCCTGCGCCGGTCGGGAGAGCTGACATGAGCAGCAAGAGGTCTCCGCTCAAGTCGATCGCGCTGCACGCGACGCTGATCACGGCGAGTGTCATCGCGCTCGCGCCGATCGTGTGGGTGTTCCTGACCTCGCTCAAGCCGCGCGACGCGTGGCAGTCGACCGAGGTCAAGCTGTTCGTCCAGCCGAGCCTGGACAACTACACCCAGGTGCTGACCGAGACGAACTTCCTGCGCTGGTTCACCAACTCCATCGTGGTCGCCCTGTTCACGACGCTCATCGCCGTCGGACTCGCGGCCACCACGGGGTACGCCCTGTCGCGGCTGAAGTTCCCCGGTCACCGGACGTTCGCGATGCTGCTGCTCGTGGTGCAGATGTTCCCGGCCGCCATCCTGATCGTCCCGTTCTACAACCTGATGGCGAAGCTCGACCTGCTCAACTCGTACGCGGGCCTGGTGCTGGCGTACGTGACCGTGGCCGTGCCGTTCTGCGCGTGGATGCTGCGCGGCTACTTCAGCACGATCCCGGTGGAGATCGACGAGGCGGGCCTGATGGACGGGCTCAGCCCGTTCGGCGCGTTCGTGCGCCTCGTGCTGCCGCTGGCCCGCCCGGGCATCGCGGTGGCGGGGTTCTACTCCTTCCTCACCGCGTGGGGCGAGATCGCGTACGCCTCGACGTTCCTGGTCGGCGACGAGAAGCTGACGCTCGCCGCCGGTCTGCAGCAGTTCGTCGGCCAGTTCAAGGCGGAATGGGGACTCATGACGGCGGCGGCGGTGCTCATCACCATCCCGGCCGCGATCGTCTTCCTCACCGTCCAGCGCAACCTGGTCGCCGGCCTCACCGCCGGCGGCACGAAGAGCTGAGGGTCACCAACATGCCAACCGCTTCCATGAACGACATCGCGCCGGACACCGTCGTAGGCGCGCGCGACTGGGCCCGCGAAGCCGTGATCTACGAGGTCTACGTGCGGAGCTTCGCCGACAGCGACGGCGACGGCGTGGGCGACCTCCCGGGCCTGACCGCGCGCCTGGACTACCTGGCCGATCTGGGCATCGACGCCGTGTGGCTCACCCCGTTCTACCCGTCGCCGTGGGCCGACGGCGGGTACGACGTGGCGGACTACCGGGCCGTCGACCCGCAGCTGGGCACGCTCGACGACTTCGACGCCCTGGTGGCCGCCGCGCACGAGCGCGGCCTGCGGGTCATCATCGACGTGGTGCCCAACCACACGTCGGCGCAGCACCCGTGGTTCCAGGCGGCCCTGGCGGGCGACCGGGAGATGCGCGACCGGTACATCTTCCGCGACAGCGGCGATCAGCCGCCCAACAACTGGCAGTCGATCTTCCGCGGGCCGGCGTGGACCCGCCTGCCCGACGGCGAGTGGTACCTGCACCTGTTCGCCTCCCAGCAGCCCGACCTGAACTGGGAGCACCCCGCGGTGCGGGCCGAGTTCGAGTCGATCCTGCGGTTCTGGCTCGACCGGGGCGTGGACGGCATCCGCATCGACGTGGCCCACGGCATGATCAAGGCCGCCGGCCTGCCGGACGCGGCGGACAGCGACACGGAGCTGCTCGACGGGGAGGCGCAGCCGTTCTTCGACCAGGACGGCGTCCACGAGATCTACCGCTCGTGGCGGTCCATCCTGGACACCTACACGCCGGCCCGCATCTCGGTGGCTGAGGCGTGGGTGCCCAACCAGGACCGCATGGCCCGCTACGTGCGCCCCGACGAGCTGCACCAGGCGTTCAACTTCGAGTTCCTGTCGACCCCGTGGTCGGCGGCGGACTACCGCAGGGTCATCGACGGCTCGCTGTCCACTATGGCCACGGTCGGCGCGCCCACCACGTGGGTGCTGTCCAACCACGATGTCGTACGCCACGCCTCGCGGCTCGCCGCGGGTATGGGCGGCTCGGCCGGCGGGGCGGGCGGCGCCGGTGACCCGGCCGCGACCGCCGACCCGCGGGTGGGCCTGCGCCGGGCCCGGGCGGCGATCCTCGTCATGCTCGCGCTGCCCGGCTCGGTGTACCTGTTCCAGGGCGAGGAACTGGGCCTGCCCGAGGTGTTCGACCTGCCCGCCGAGGCGCGGCAGGACCCGATCTTCGCGCGTACCAACGGGGCGGAGCTGGGTCGGGACGGCTGTCGCGTGCCGCTGCCCTGGTCGGGCAACGCCGCGCCGTACGGGTTCGGGCCGGCCGGGTCCTCTCCCTGGCTGCCCCAACCCGCGGCGTGGGCGGAGCTGTCCGTCGAGGCGGAGGCCCGCGACGCCGGCTCGACCCTGTCGCTGTACCGCTCGGCGCTGGCGCAGCGGCGCCGGCTCGACGGGCTCGGCGACGGCGTGCTGCGGTGGTTGCCGTCGCCCGCACCGGACGTGCTGGCCTTCGCCCGCGACGGCGCCGACGCCACAGTGATCTGCGTCGCTAACCTGGGCGACGTCGCGGCCGCGCTGCCGGCCGGGCTGCCCGCGCCGGTGCTGGCCAGTGGCCCCTGTCCGACGCCCGGTGAGCTGCCGGCCGATACGACGGCCTGGTTCGTGCTTACCGGTAGTGACGGACCGGACGGCTGGACGATCACGTGACCCGGTTCGGGCCGGTAGAGTTCAGCGGCGTGAAGGCTCGGTTGGCCGACATCGCCGCCCAGGCCGGTGTCAGTGAGGCAACAGTCAGCCGGGTGCTCAACGGCAAGCCCGGTGTTGCCGAGGGCACGCGGGACGCCGTACTCACCGCTCTTGATCTTTTGGGCGGTGAGCGTCCCGCGCGCCTCAAGCAGCGACGCCTCGGCCTGATCGGCCTGATCATCCCGGAGCTGGACAACCCGATCTTCCCGACGTTCGCGCAGGTCATCGAGCGTGACCTGACGCAGGCCGGCTACACGACGGTGCTCTGCACCCAGTCGCCCGGCGGGACGACGGAGGACGACTACGTCGAGCTGCTGCTCGAGCGGGCGGTGTCGGGCATCGTATTCGTCTCCGGCCTGCACGCGGACACGAGCGCGGACCCGTCGCGGTACGCGAAGCTGGTGTCGCAGCGGCTACCCATCGTGATGGTGAACGGGGCGGCCGCGGCCGTGGACGCCCCGTTCATCTCCTCCGACGACGCGGTCGCCGCCGAGCTGGCCGTGGCCCACCTGGAGTCGCTCGGTCACAAGCGCATCGGCCTGGCCGTCGGCCCGGAGCGGTTCATCCCCGCGCAACGCAAGGCCGCCGGCTTCCTCAAGTCGACGTCGTCACGGGGCATCAAGGCGCACGTCGTGCACTCGCTGTACTCCGTCGAGGGCGGCTACGCCGCGGCCGGGCAGCTGCTCGACGAGGGCGTCACGGCCATCACGTGCGGCTCGGACCTCATGGCGCTCGGCGTGATCCGCGCGGTGCGCCAGCGCGGGCTCGACGTGCCGGGCGACGTGTCCGTGGTGGGCTACGACGACTCGCCGCTCATCGGGTTCACCGACCCGCCGCTGACCACCGTGCGCCAGCCGGTCGCCGCCATGTGCCGGGCAGCGGTCCGGGCACTCCTCGACGAGATCGCCGGAGTGCCCGTCCCGCGTACCGAGTTCTTCTACCGGCCCGAGCTGGTCGTGCGCTCGTCCACCGGCCCGGCCCCGGCCTAGATCTGCTCGACCCGGTAGGCGTACCCGATCCGGGCGCCGGGCGTCCGCAGCTCCGCTGACACCGACAACGGGGCGCCTGCCGCCCTGGGCACGAGCGTCTCCACGTGGACGTAACCCTCCTCGGTGCAGTGGACGAGCGAGCCCTTGCCGTCCTCGCCGCCCGAGAAGTCCACCCACACGTCACCCTGGCCGGCACAGACAAACGTCAGCTTGTACGTGTTGACGCCGTGCTCGGTCTCGTCGACGTCGGTCCGGGGGACGTCGTTCTCGAGGAGGCCCGCGGCGCCGAACAGGTGGTTCGCTGTGGGTTGCTCGGCGAGCAGGCCGGTCGCCCCCACGACGAGGGCATCGGACAGTTCGAGGGCGAAGCCGGACCGGCCTCTGGCCGCGTCGTTCGGCGAGATGTAGAGGGTGATCGGGCCGTCCGCGGTCGTCGTGAACGGCGCGCTGCCGATGGCCCCGCACTCGAACTCGGATTTGCCGGTCACACCCTGGGGTGCCGCCCAGTTGATCGTGAATCCGCCCTCCCCGGAGCAGGTGGCGCTGAGGTAGTAGCGGCCCGCCGGCATCGGATTTCCCACGGCCGGCTGGTACACGGTCATCGACAGGTCCGCGTCGAACCCCTCGAAGAACACACCGTCGCGGGGTTGGCGCAGGCCGTTCTGCGTGTTCGCCGCCTGCTTCGTGGGGGCGTACCCCAGCGCCGCCAACGCCTCGACCGCCAACTCGTCGGTGTTGACGGCCGGCGGGGTCACCGCCGCCGGGCCTGTCGCGTCCTGCCGGCCCAGGGGGTTGCCGGTGAGCGCGCCGGTGACGGCCACGATCGCCAGCGCGGCGAGGCTGGTCGCGCCGATGGCGCGGCGTCGGCGTCTTCCAGGGTCGCCGTGATCGTCATGGCGATCGCTGCCTCATGTCGTCCTCCCGCCGGCCCGGGTTCGGTGCGGGTCGACGGCGACTACACGCGTCAGGCGGGCAGGAGGTTGCGGACGTCCCACCACAACGTCACCAGTTCCATCGGTCCGTCGGCCGTGGAGTTGAGGTCACGCGGGTCCGTCGGGTCCACGCCCAGGTCGAGCAGGCCCTGCGCCAGCTCCCCGAACCGCTCGGCCGGCACGCACAGCCGCCGGGCGGTGCCGGCCACGAGCGCCCCGAAGTCCGGGTGGGCGGGCCCGACGGGCCGGGGCCGGCGCTCCTCGTGCACGTCCAGCCCCGCCTCGGCCAGCACGGCCGCGGCGTCCGCGGCGGTCGGCCCGGTGGGGCGCTCCAGGCCGTGCAACCGCTCCCACAACGGATTGAGTACGGCCATGGGATGCGTGTTCGTCAACTCCATCACCACACGACGGCGCGCATGGGCGGTCAGCTGGCGGGCGAGCTCGGCGAGGTCCGGCACGTTGTAGGCGATGTGGTGGCAGACAACGACGTCCGCGGCCGGGGTGTCGTCGGCGATGTCCGGCCAGCGGCCGACGATCGCGGTGGTCGGCACGCTGGTGCGCGCGCGCAGGGCGGCGAGCATGGCCTCGTTGGTGTCGACCGCGATCAGCTCGGTCATCTGGGGCGCGAGCGGCAGACTCGACGCCCCCGCGCCGGCCCCGATGTCGAGCACGGTCCCGGTCGGGGCGAGGGCCTCGCGCGCCCGGGCCATCGACGGCCCGTCCTCGGCGCCGAGGGCGAGCGCCTGGTCGGCCCGCCGCGCGAACGTGCCGACCTGGTGCTCCCAGGGCGAATCCGCCACGCCCTCGGTGATGTGCGCTGGCACGCCCCATCCGCCGAGTTGCTCCCGCCACCGCCCCGCAGCGTCCGTCATGCCCGCCATCTTCCCGCACGCCTGGGTTCCGGGCCGTCCGGCCGCTGTGCCGTGCGACCGTCCCGTCCCCTGCGAAGATCGCTGTCTCCGGTGCGGACGTGGAGTCCGATCGCCGTTCGTTGACGCGCGTCGTTCCATGATCGCCGGATGCGGTGCGAACGCGTGGTTTCGGCGCTCCGATAAGCGACAAACCGCCCATGGCTAGCCGCGAAGATCGCGGTTTCGTGTGCAGGAGTGCAGCCCAGCCGCACTCCTGCACAGAAGACGGCGATCTCGGTGTCAACGGTCGCCAGGCGTTCACATCTGGCGAGGCCACCGGCGAGCAGCCCGCCAAGAGTGAGCATCTGGCGGGGTTGGGGCCGCGCGGGGCCGTTAAACGTGTACATATGTCGAGGCCTGGTGCTGCCGACTCCGCCAACTGTGCGCATGTGGGCGGTGGCGGGGTGATCGGGGCGTACCGACGCTCAGGGTGTTGTCAGGAGGGCGGTGGCATACTCCCGGCGTGATGTTGACGCGGCGGTGGGCGGGGTTCCTTGTGCTCGTCGGGGTGTGGACGTGGGTGATCTGGCCCCGTTTCGGCAAGGCGATCTGGGACGACCCGCGGTCGTGGGCCGGGAACGGCGGCGCGCCTACGGGTTTCCTGTGGATCCATGCGCTGCTCATCGGCGCGTCACTGGCGATCGGCACCGCCGTCGGCGTGCTGGGCGTGCGCGGTTGGCGCGCCGTATCCAAGAAGGACTGAGGAGGAGTCGGGCATGGAGGCCTTGCGGCTGATTCTGCGGTACGCGCACCTGATCGGGTTCGCCCTGCTGCTGGGCGGCGCGGTGGTGCAGTACCTCACCGGCAAGCTGCGGATCAACGCGGCGATGCTGTGGGGCGTCGGGCTCCAGTTGGTTACCGGGATCGCGCTCGCCGCACCGCTGCGGGGCGGCGGGGACAAAGAGCCCGAGCCGGTCAAGCTGGCCGTGAAGCTGATCATCACCGTGGCGCTCGCGGCCATGGTCTTCTTCTCCCGCAAGCGGGAAGAAGTGAATAAGGGTCACTTTTTGGCGATCATTGGTCTGACCTTGGTAAACGCGGCGGTTGCCGTGTTCTGGCGCTGACCGGTCGCCACACCGAGGAGCTTCACGAACCGCCCTAAAGTGGGCGTAACATGCGTGTTGTTAGGTGGCTTCCGTCACATGGGACACGGAACCATCACGAGCGGGTCACCGTGTGGCACAGGCTGCTCCGATGTCCACCATTTGGGCACCGCCTTAGTTACGCTCCCGCTTATGGAGCCGGCGCGCAGGAACGCGCCTGGCCTGTGGGGAAGGAGATGCGTCTTGCGCCCAGCGCGTGGGATGAGGTTCATCGCTCTCGTCGCTGCCGGGGGTCTGACCCTGGCGGCGTCGGCGTGTGGCGAGAAGCCCAGTGAGAACGGCGGCACCGCCGCGAGCCCGACCGGCAAGGCGTACACGGCCTGCATGGTGACCGACCAGGGTGGTCTGGACGACAAGTCCTTCAACGCCGCGGCGTGGAAGGGCATGGAGAACGCCAAGGCCAAGAACCCGAACATCACCATCAAGAACGTCCAGTCCAAGACCGAGGCCGACTACGAGCCGAACCTCAACGGGTTCGTCCAGCAGAAGTGCGACTTCATCCTCGCGGTCGGCGGCCTGATGTCCACCGCGCTGGAGAAGGTCGCCAAGGCCAACCCCAACCAGCAGTTCGGCATCGTCGACGCCGGCTCGGCCCTGCCGAACGTGCACACGATGCAGTTCCACACCGAGCAGGCCTCGTTCCTCGCCGGCTACCTCGCGGGCGGCATGTCGAAGTCGGGCAAGGTGGGCACCTACGGCGGTCTGAAGATCCCGCCGGTGACCATCTTCATGGACGGCTTCGCCGACGGCGTCGCGGAGTACAACAAGGCGAAGAGCAAGAGCGTCCAGGTGCTCGGCTGGGACAAGGCCAAGCAGGAGGGCACGTTCACCGAGGACTTCGTGTCCCCGGACAAGGGCAAGGCCAAGAGCGACGCGTTCGTCGCCCAGGGCGCCGACATCGTCTTCCCGGTCGCCGGCAAGACCGGCACGGGCAGCGCCTCGGCGGCCAAGGCCTCCGGCAAGTTCTCCGTCATCTGGGTCGACCAGGACGGCTGCGTCAGCAACGCCGAGAACTGCGCGGCCTTCCTCACCACGGTCGTCAAGAACATCACGGACTCCGTGACCGACGCCATCACCAAGGGCGCCGCGGGCGAGGACCTCAAGGCCCCGTACCTGGGCACCCTGGCGAACAACGGCGTCTCGCTGGCGCCGTTCCACGAGTGGGAGAGCAAGGTCCCGGCCGAGCTCAAGGCCGAGGTCGACAAGCTCAAGGCCGACATCATCGCCGGCACGGTGAAGGTCGAGTCCCCGGCAGCGCCGAAGTAGTTCCGAACCCGGCCCCCATGGTGAGATCATGCGCACCATGGGGGCCGGATCTCGTTCCGGTCCGTGCGGTAGGAGGCCCCGCTGAAACTCGAACTGCGCGGCATCACGAAGAGGTTCGGTGACGTGGTCGCCAACGACCACATCGACCTCACCGTCGAGCCGGGCGAGATCCACGCCCTGCTCGGCGAGAACGGCGCCGGCAAGTCGACCCTGATGAACGTCCTCTACGGGCTGCTCCAGCCCGACGAGGGCGAGATCCTCATCAACGACGAGCCGCACCACATCAAGGGCCCCCGCGACGCGATCAGCGCCGGCATCGGCATGGTGCACCAGCACTTCATGCTCGTGCCGGTCTTCACCGTCGCGGAGAACGTCATGCTGGGCGCCGAGCGCGCCCGCGGCGGCCCGCTGGGCATGCTGGACCGGGCCCGCGCGCGCCGCGACGTGCGCGAGGTCGCCGAGCGGTACGGCCTGCAGGTCAACCCGGCGGCGATCGTCGAGGACCTCCCCGTCGGCGTGCAGCAGCGGGTCGAGATCATCAAGGCGCTCACCCGCGAGGTCGAGCTGCTCATCCTCGACGAGCCGACCGCCGTGCTCACCCCGAATGAGACGGCCGACCTGCTCGAGGTGATGCGCTCCCTCAAGGCGGCCGGCAAGTCCATCGTCTTCATCACCCACAAGCTCAAAGAGGTCAAGGCGATCGCCGACCGGATCACCGTGGTGCGCCGCGGGCGTACGGTCGGCACCGCGACCCCCGACGCGAGCGAGGCGGAGCTGGCGTCGCTCATGGTCGGCCGGCAGGTCATGCTGCGCGTCGAGAAGGCCCCGGCGCAGCCCGGTGACGTGGTGCTCGCCGTCGACGGCCTGGCCGTCGCGGACGAGCGCGGCCACCGCGCGGTCGACGGCGTCGACCTGGAGGTCCGCGCCGGCGAGGTGCTGGGCCTGGCCGGCGTGCAGGGCAACGGGCAGACCGAGCTGATCGAGGCGCTGATGGGCCTGCGGCCCGCGCTGGCCGGCTCGGCGACGCTGAAGGGCGAGCCGCTGCTCGGCCGGCGCACCAAGGACGTGCTCGGCGCCGGCGTCGGCTACATCCCCGAGGATCGCAGCGTGGACGGCCTGATCAAGGAGTTCACGATCGCGGAGAACCTGGTCCTGGACACGTACGACCGGGAGCCCTTCGGCTCGAAGCTCGCGCTGCGCCTGGACCGTATCGAGGCCGCGGCGAAGGAGCGGGTCGAGGAGTTCGACGTGCGGACCCCCTCGCACGAGGCGAACGTCGGCACCCTGTCGGGCGGCAACCAGCAGAAGGTCATCGTGGCCCGCGAGATGTCGCGGCCGCTGAACCTGCTCGTGGCGGCCCAGCCGACCCGCGGCGTGGACGTGGGCTCGATCGAGTTCATCCACAAGCGGGTCATCGCGGCCCGGGACGCCGGCGCAGGCGTACTCGTCATCTCCAGCGAGCTGGACGAGGTGATCTCCCTGGCCGACCGGATCGCGGTCATGTACCGGGGCCGGATCATCGCGACCGTCCCCGCGACCGAGTCGCGCGAGCGCATCGGCCTGCTGATGGCCGGCATCACCGAGACCCCGACCGAGACCGAAGGGAGTGGCCAGTGATCCTCGGTCAGGAACCCGAGGGCAGCGCCAGTTCCCCCGACAAGGCGCCGGTCAGCACGGGCCAGGTCGCGTCGGAGACCGCCGCCACCGCGCTGCGCACACCCGACCCGGACGAGGTCGGCGGGCCACCGGCGGGCAACAGGTTCATCGCCGCGCTGTGGAGCGCGAACACGGTCACCGTCACGGTGCTCTCGCTGTTCCTCGCGATGGTCATCGGCGGGGTGCTGATCTGCCTGTCCGACCCGACCGTCACCGCGGCGTACGGGTACTTCTTCGCCGCGCCCGGCGACGCCATCGCGGCGAGCTGGACGGCCGTCTCGGAGGCGTACGCGAACCTGTTCAAGGGCGCGATCGTCGACCCGGCGGCGGTCACCGGCTGGCTCGACGGCGAGAACACCATCTGGCTCGCGCTGTACCCCCTGTCGGAGACGCTGACCTACACCGCCCCGCTGGTGTTCACCGGCCTCGCCGTGGCGCTGGCCTTCCGGGGCGGCCTGTTCAACATCGGCGCGCAGGGCCAGGCCATCATCGGCGCGGCCGTCGCCGGCCTGGTCGGCTTCGGGCTGCACCTGCCGCCCGTGGTGCACCTGGTCTTCACCCTCGTGGCGGGCGCCATCGGCGGCGCCGCCTACGGCTTCGTGCCGGGCTTCCTCAAGGCCCGCACCGGGGCCCACGAGGTGATCACCACGATCATGCTCAACTACATCGCGTTGTACTTCCTGTCCTGGCTGATCGTGCAGGACGGCGTGCAGGACCCCAACCGCACCGACGCGATCAGCAAGCCCGTGGACGAGAACGCGCTCCTGCCCAAGTTGGCCGGCGGCGATCTGCGCGTGCACCTGGGCATCCTGCTCGGCGTCGCGGCCGTTGTCGGGGTCGGCTGGCTGCTCAACCGCTCCACGTTCGGCTTCGAGCTGCGCGCCGTCGGCCTCAACCCCGACGCCGCCCGCACGGCCGGCATGAGCGTCGCCGCCACGTACACCGGCACGATGGTCATCGCGGGCGCGCTGGCCGGGCTCGGCGGCACGACCGTGCTGCTCGGCACGGCCGGGGCGTTGACCGGCTCGGTGGTCGGCAACATCGGCTTCGACGGCATCACCGTCGCCCTGCTCGGCCGGGGCAAACCCTGGGGAGTACTGCTGGCGGCGCTGCTGTTCGGGGCGCTGCGCGCCGGCGGCAACCGGATGCAGTCGTTCTCCGGCATCCCGGTGGACCTGGTCGACGTGCTGACCGCGCTCATCGTGCTCTTCATCGCGGCGCCGGCGCTCGTGCGCTCGGTGTTCCGCCTGCGGGCCGGCCGCACGGGCCGTCTTGAGACCACCGTCGCGAAGGGCTGGTGACATGACGACCACCGTCGTGGACGAAGCGCCACATGTCGTCGTGCGGCCCGGCTTCTGGACCCGGGAGCGGCGCACGGGCGCGGTGCTCGTCGTGCTCGGTCTCCTGGCGGCCGTCGTGTTCGGACTGCTCGCGCACGCCGACGCGAGCGCGAAGTTCGTGCTCAGCGAGAACGCCGAGGGTCCGTCGTTCTCGATCCCGGGCCGGACCGGCGCGATCGCGTTCGGCCTGATCGTGACCGTGGCCGGGGTGCTGCTGCTCGCGCTGTCCACGGCGAAGCGGTGGTTCGGCCTGCTGGTCGGCGTGGCCGTGGTCGCCCTGGTGTTCTCCCTGCTCTGCTCGCAGATCTCCGCCGCGAGCGAGGGACTGCAGTTCATGCCGGTGGTCAACGTGACCCGCCAGTCCATCGGGTACTCGGTGCCCCTGGTCTTCGGGGCGTTGGCCGGCGTGCTGTGCGAGCGCACGGGCGTGATCAACGTGGCGATCGAGGGCCAGTTGCTGCTGGGCGCGTTCTCGGCGGCCATGTTCGCGACGATCGCGGCGAGCGTGTGGGTCGGCGTGATCGCGGGCGGCGCGGCCGGCGTCGCCGTCGGCGCGCTGCTCGCCTTCTTCGCCATCCGCTACCGCGTCGACCAGGTCATCCTCGGCGTCATCCTGATCGTGCTGTGCACCGGCCTGACCGGCTTCATGTTCGAGCGGTTCATGGCCAGTGACGCCGAGACCTACAACGCCCCCGCGCAGCTGCCGGTCTGGGAGATCCCGGTGCTGGGCGGCATCCCGGTGCTGGGGCCGATCCTGTTCCGCTGGAACGCGCTGGTCTACTTCGTCTTCATCGTCGGCATCCTGATCCACTTCGGGCTGTTCGGAACGCGCTGGGGCCTGCGGACGCGGTCGGTCGGCGAGCACCCGACGGCCGCCGACACGGTCGGCATCCGGGTGCTCGGCCTGCGCTACTGGAACGTGCTGGTCGCCGGCCTGATCGCCGGCATCGGCGGGTCGTACCTGGTGCTCGACGCGGGTTTCCAGTTCAGCAAGGGGATGAGCGCCGGCAAGGGCTTCATCGCGCTCGCCGCGATGATCTTCGGACGGTGGAACCCGGTCGGCGCGATGCTGGCCGCCCTGCTGTTCGGCTTCGTGGAGGCCCTGCAGACGTTCCTGTCCGCGATCGGCAGCCCCATCCCGTCGCAGTTCCTCAGCATGGCGCCGTACCTGATCACCATCGTCGCCGTGGCGGGGCTGGTCGGGAGGGTCCGCGCGCCGGCGGCGGACGGCAAACCGTACGTCAAGGGGTGACGGCCACCTCGGCGTGATCCAATGAGGTGGTGCAGGAGCAGGTGGAGATCGACTGGCCCGCGCTGCGGGCGGCGGCCGTGGACGTGATGCGCCGGGCGTACGCGCCGTACTCGAAGTTCCCCGTCGGGGCCGCCGCGCTCGTCGACGACGGCCGGATGGTCACCGGCTGCAACGTCGAGAACGCCGCGTACGGCGTGGTGCTCTGCGCCGAGTGCGGCGTGGTCTCCGAGCTGCACTCCACGGGCGGCGGCCGGCTCGTGGCGCTCGCCTGCGTCGACGCGGCCGGCGACGCGCTCATGCCGTGCGGGCGGTGCCGCCAGCTCCTCTGGGAGCACGGCGGGCCGGCCTGCCTCATCGACGCGCCCGACCGGCCGCGCAGCATGGCCGAGCTGCTCCCGTTCGCCTTCGACGTGGCAGACCTCGCCGAGATCACCGGCGCCACCGCGCCCGCCGAGCGGCCGGAGGGCGTCGCCGCCGAGATCCCCGCCGCGCTGCGCGACCGGATCGGCCAGGGCACGGTGTTCGTGCACGCCGACTCCGACGCGGGCGAGCCCGTGTGGAGCGCGTACTGGGAGCGGTCGACCGGCGTCCCGGGCGCGGAGCCCGGGATCCTGGAGGAGGGCGCCTACTGGCCCGCCCCGGAGGGCGCGATCGCCTGGGGTCGCGCCCGCACCCCCCGCGTCGTGGTCGTCGAGTCCGACGGCTCCATGGCCTGGGCCGGCGAGGGCCCGGCCCCGTCGGAGATCGCCGAGGAGTGGCCGTCATGACCGAGCGAAGCGGGGCGGCGCCGTGACGGAGAGTTTCGCGGCTGTCGATGTCATTCGAGCCAAGCGGGACGGGGGCGTCCTCACCGACGCGCAGATCGACTGGGTCGTCGACGCGTACACCCGGGGGGTTGTCGCGGACGAGCAGATGTCGGCGTTGGCCATGGCGATCCTGCTGCGGGGCATGACCGCGCGCGAGATCGCCCGCTGGACCTCCGCGATGATCTCCTCGGGCGAGCGCCTCGACCTCAGCTCCGTGCCCCGACCCACCGTCGACAAGCACTCCACCGGCGGCGTCGGCGACAAGATCACGCTGCCACTCACGCCGCTGGTCGCCGCGTGCGGCGCGGCGGTCCCGCAGCTGTCCGGCCGCGGCCTCGGCCACACCGGCGGCACCCTGGACAAGCTGGAGGCCATCCCCGGCTTCCGGGCCACGCTGACCAACGACGAGTTCATCGCCCAGCTCGCGAGCGTCGGCGCGGCGATCTGCGCGGCCGGCGAGGGTCTCGCCCCGGCCGACCGCAAGCTCTACGCCCTGCGCGACGTGACCGGCACGGTCGAGGCGATCCCGCTCATCGCCAGCTCGATCATGAGCAAGAAGATCGCCGAGGGCACGTCCGCGCTGGTCCTCGACGTGAAGTTCGGCTCCGGCGCCTTCATGAAGCACCGCGTCGACGCCACCGAGCTCGCCCGGACGATGGTGCGACTCGGCCACGACCACGGGGTGAAGACGGTCGCGCTGCTCACCGACATGTCCACCCCGCTCGGTCTGGCCGTCGGCAACGCGGTCGAGGTCGCCGAGTCCGTCGAGGTGCTCGCCGGCGGCGGCCCCGCGGACGTCGTGGAGCTCACCCTGGCCCTGGCCCGCGAGATGCTCGCCGTCGCCGGGATCGACGGCGTGGACCCCGCCGACGCGCTGCGCGACGGCCGGGCCATGGACGCCTGGCGGGCGCTCGTCACGGCGCAGGGCGGCGACCCGGACGCCCCGCTCGCCACCGCGAACGAGGTCGAGGTCGTCCGCGCCGACCGGGACGGCTACGTGACCGCCATCGACGCCCTGGCCATCGGCGTCGCCGCCTGGCGGCTCGGCGCCGGCCGCGCCCGCAAGGAGGACCCGGTCAGCGCCGCCGCCGGGGTCCTGCTGCACCGTAGACCCGGCGACGCGGTGCGGGCCGGGGACGTGCTCTACGAGCTGCGGGCCGACGACGCGGGGCGGATCCCCGCGGCGCGCGAGGCGGCCGCGGGGGCGGTGGAGATCGCGGGCTCCGCGCCCGTACCCGGGGATCTTGTTGTTGATCGGATAACCGCAGGAGGTCCGTGATGGCCGAGCTGATCGCACAGCCCACCCGCATCCCGGTGCCGGGCGGAAAGATCATTGATGAGTACGTCGGGAGAGCCAGCACCGGCGACGACGCCGTCTCGGTCGCCCACATGACGGCGCCCGGTGGCTGGACCGAGCCGGCGCAGGCGCCCGCGTTCGACGAGGTCACGGTCGTGCTGCGGGGCCTCGTGCGGGTCGAGACGGCCCACGGGGTGCTCGACGTGCGGGCGGGGCAGGCGGTGCTCACCCGGGCCGGCGAAAAGGTCCGCTATACGACGCCGGATCCTGACGGGGCTGAGTATGTCGCGGTCTGCGTGCCGGCCTTCAGCCCTGATGGCGCCCATCGTGACCCGGAGTGATGACGTCACTTTCGTTTTTCTGTCCGGTGGGGCTAAAGTCGCGGCCTACACACGCGCGCACGACGTAAGGCAGACATGCGGTGGCCATTCCCGTTCCTGATCCACGGCGGGTCCGCGCAGCGAGCCTCGACGAGCTGCGCCGGCTGGACCTGCCGCTCCCACCGCCGAACTTCCCGCTCGTCTGGGACAACGCGGACACCGTCGAGCTGCGGTCGCTGGCGGAGCTGGAGGGGCGCACCGCCATCCTCAACGTGGTCCTCGCCCGCTGCTTCGGGATGCCCGGCACGGCCGCGATGGCCTGGCTCCTCGACGCCCGCCTGCTCGAGGACCTGACGAAGCCGGAGTGGCACTTCGTCTCCTCCGGCGAGGGCGACCACCGCTCGTTCGCCCTGCACCTGGAGGCCCTCTACGCTCTGGGCTGGCTCGTCGGGCTGGTGCCCCGGCTCGACCCGGCGCAGCCGGCCCCCGACACGCTCGTGCCGCAGCTGCCGCACCTGCCGTCCAAGGAGACCTACGCGGCCTGGCGCTCCCGGACGCTGCCGGCCGCCCGCCCGGCTGACGAGGTCGCCCGCGCGCTGGACCTCTTCTACTGCCTCGACTGGGCGTACCTGGAAGCGGAGCGGCAGCGCGTCCGCCTGCCCGGGCTGATCGACTCGAACGCCATCGGCCAGCGCCGCTGGGCCCTGGAGTGGGCGGTCATGTTCCGCGGCCCCTACCACGGCGAACCCCCCGGCTGGGAAGAAGTAGACCTCTCCACCTGACGCCGGTCGCTGGCCCGGCTCGCCCCGGTCCCGCGCGCTCGTCGAACCCGCGTCGACGCCGGCGCACATTTCCGAAATATCCGGCCTAACACCCGGGCGCGATCAATCTTGGCATGGAACACGCGGAAATCCGCGTGTTCCATGCCAAGATTAACTTTTCGGCCGGTCCGGGCGGTGGGGCGCGCGAATCTGGCGTTGGCGGGCTGCGGGTGCGGGGTTCGTCTCCGCGCCGAGGGCCTTATGGCGCCATAGCGCTGGAATGCAGGGCTGGGATTCAGGCCTATGGCGCCATAACGCGGATCTCGACTCGCGGGGCGGTGCGTCAGTGGGTGGTGGTGGGGGCTATGCGGGTGTGGAGGCGGCGGAGGGGGGCCGGGGCCCACCAGTTGTGGCGGCCCAGGAGGGTCATCGTCGCGGGGACCAGGAGGCAGCGGACGATCGTCGCGTCGATGAGGACCGCGACAGTCAGGCCCAGGCCGATCTGCTCGATGTTGCCCATCTCGGCGGCTGTGAAGCAGCCGAAGACGATCACCATGAGCAGGGCGGCGGACGTGATGACCCGGCCGGTGTGCTGCAGCCCGCGACGCACGGCGGTGTCGGTGTCGGCGCCCGCCACGGCGTACTCGCGGATGCGGCCGAGGAGGAATACCTCGTAGTCCATGCTCAGGCCGAACGCGAAGGCGATGACGATCACCACGACGAACGGGTTCAGGCCGCCGACCGTGAGGGTGTCCAGGGGGCCGCTGCCCCAGCCGTACACGAACACGGCCGTCATGACGCCGAGCGTGGCGCCCAGGGACACGAGGTTGGCCAGGATGGCCTTGATCGGGATCACCACGGAGCCGGTGAACAGGAACAACAGGACCAGCATCGCGAGCAGGGTGACGGCCACGGCCGCCGGCAGGTTGTGCCCGACCAGGTCGATGAGATCGGTGAGGACGGCCGCGTCGCCGGTGACCCACGTGTCCACGCCGCCTGTGAGGCCCGCCGGGCGGTCGGCGCGCAGCCGGTGCACCAGGGCGCGATCGGCGGGCGTCTGTCCGTCCCCGGCGACGTGGAACGCCACGGAGGACAGGCTGGCGCCGGCCGCCTTCGCGGGCAGCACGGCGACCACCGCCGGGTCGTCGGCGAAGCGGGCCGCGTAGGCGTCCAGCGTGGCCGGCGTCGTGCGCGCCACCACGGTGACCGTGGGCCCGTTGCCCTGCCCGAACCGGGTGTTCAGCGCGTTGCTGACCTGCTTGGCGACGATCGAGTCGGGCGCGGCGGCCGCGTTGGGCAGCCGGGCGGACGTGGCGAGCAGCGGCGCGCCGGCGGCGAGCAGGACCAGCCCGGTGCCGATCGCGACGAACCAGGGTCGGCGCTGCACGACCCGCGCCAGCCGCGCGAAGAACCCGCGCTCCGACCCCGGGTCGGCCGCCGCCGCCCGCTGGCGGCGGGACGGGCGGATGCGCTTGTGACCGAGCCCGATGAGCGCGCCGGTGAACGTGATCGAGGCGAGCATGGCGACGACGGCGATGGAGACGCCGGCGGCGCCGAGGGCGGCCAGGCCCGGCAGGTCGAACAGGAGCAGGCCGGAGATGGCGGCGGCCACGGTCAGGGCGCTGAACACGATGGTGCGCCCGGCGGTGGCCCAGGCCCGGGCCACGGCGTCCGGCGGCGGGTGCCCGGCGGCCAGCTCCTCCCGGTACCGCGCGACGAGCAGCAGGCCGTAGTCGACGGACAGGCCGAGGCCGAGCAGCGTCACCACGGTCACCCCGTCCTGGTCGACGGTGGTGAAGGTGGAGAAGCCCAACAGCACGGTCATGGACGCGGCGACGGACACGGCCGCGGCGAGGACGGGCAGGCCGGCCGCGACCACGCCGCCGAACACGAGCACGAGCACGACGAGGGTGAGCGGCAGGGAGATCAGCTCGGCGGTGTTGAGGTCGGCCTTCAGGGTGTCGTTCTGCTGCTTGCTCATCGCGGGCGCGCCACCGACCTGGACGCGGGCGCCGGCCGGCAGGTCGGCCGCGAGGACCCGGCCCTCGGCCTCGATCGCGGCGACCACCTGGTTGCGGGCCGGTCGGTCCAGCTTGTCGAGCGTGACGGCGATCAGCAGCCCGTGCCGGTCGGCGGCCAGCAGCCGCAGCGCGACCCCGACCGGTTGGCCGGGCGCGAACGGCTGGGCGACGGAGTCCACCCCGGGCAGCGTCGCGAGCCGGGCGGCGCTGCGCGTCACCGCGGTCGCCACGGCGAGCGTGGCGGGGGCGGTCGGCGCGACGGCACCGGTGCCGGCAGGTCGGCCGCCGGCGGTGAGGCCGGCCGGCGGGACCAGCTCGGTCGGGCCCGTGTCCACGAGAACCTGCACGATGCCGGCGGACTGGTTGCCGTCGGCCAGCACCGAGTACGCGTGCACCGACTCGACGAACTCCGGCACGTGGTTGTTGTCGAGCCGGCTGAACACCGGCCCGAGGGAGGCGACCCCGGCCGCCACGGCGGCCCCCCAGGCGGCGAGGACCCACCAGCGGCGCCGGAAGCACCACGCGCCCATCCGGCCCAGTCGACTGTCCGGCATCGTTACCACGCGGGGGACTTTACGGCGCGGCGAGCCGGCGGTAGACCCCGACACGAACGGCGGCCGTCACCGGGACGCGTTCCGGCCAGCCGGCGGCGATGGCGGCCAGGTCCGCCGGGTCGCGGTGCCGGGCGCTCGGGCCCATGGCCACGATGGTCAGCGCGTCGGCGGGCGACAACGCGAGCTCCGCCCCGTACTCCCGCTGGGTCTGCAAGCGGAACCACCGGTCAAGGGTGCGCGACAGGCGGACCTCCTTGCCGGGGTCCACGGTGAGCAGGCCGAAGGCGCGCACCAGCTCGGCGAGGTGGTCGGGCAGGGGCGTGACCACCAGGAGAACGCCGTCGGGGCGCAGTACGCGGTGGAACTCGGCGCCGTTGCGGGGGGCGAAGACGTCCAGGACGAGGGCGGCGCGCCCGTCGTCGACCGGCAGGCCGCGCCACGCGTCGCAGACCACGGACGCGGCGCGCGGGTGGGCCCGGGCGGCGCGGCGCGCG
>NZ_BAAALT010000179.1:0-15199 GCF_039528515.1 Luedemannella flava | reverse complement strand
CTGTCCCGCCCGCCGACCAGCCGGCCGCCGACGAGCGCCGCCGCGCCGGGCACGCCCGCCGACTATGTCGCGCGGCTGCCGAAATTCCCCAAACCGCCGAGGCCGCAGAAGGTCGCGCTCGACCACGAGGAGGGCCGCGCCGCGCTGTACGGGCGCATCCCCACCGGCCAGAAGGTCGCGTTCCTCACCATCGACGACGGGTGGACCAAGCACCCCGAGGCGCTGCGGCTGCTGCGCGCCGCCGGCGTCCCGGTCACGCTGTTCCTCACGACCGACGCGATCCGCGGCAACGTCGGCTACTTCGCCGACCTGCGTGACGCGGGCGCCGACATCGAGGTGCACACCGTCACCCACCCGCACCTGCCCGACCTCGACTACGACGGGCAGCGCGCGGAACTCTGCGGCAACGCCGACAAGCTCAAGCAGTGGTACGGGAAACGGCCCCTGTACTTCCGCCCGCCCTACGGGGAGTACGACGACGACACGCTACGCGCCGCGTGGGACTGCGGGCTGCGGGCCGGCTTCCTGTGGCGGGAGACCGTGGACGGGGGCGTCGTGCGCTACCAGACCGCCGAGAAGGTCATCCGGCCCGGCGACATCGTGCTCATGCACTTCCGACCCGCGTACCCGGAGGACTTCATCGCCGCCCTGACCGCCATGAAGCGCTCGGGCCTCGTGCCCGCGCGGCTGACCGACTACGTGGCGCCGGTGACCTGACTCAGCACGGGCCGTTGTCGGCCGACCGGCGGAACGTATGGGTCGCCACGACGCGCCGGGGCAGTTCGCGGAACGCGTACTGATTGTCGAAGTTGTCCGTCAGGCGGCGCGACTCCCGCTCCGGGATCAGCGCGATATAGAGCGTGATCGGGACGCCTGCCTTCGGCGTCGGGCCGAAGATGACCTGCGGAAACGTCCAGGTGCCCGTGTCCCGGTCCACCTCGGCCGGCAGCAGCGTGAGATAGAAGAACTCGCCCGCCTCGGCGTACAGGCGCAGTTCGTGGCCGGGCGGCACGAGCCCGGAGCCGCGCAGCTCGACGCACCGGTCCAGCTGCACGCCCGTGTCGAAGAACGTGAACCGCTCGGGCGGCTTCGGCCGGGCCTCGGGACCGCCCGTCGGCGAGGACGCGGTGACCACCTCGGCTTTGCCGCCGCCGTGGGTCAGCGACCACGCGGCCGCGGCGCCCAACACCATCAGCGCCGTCACGATGACCGCCACGGCCCGCCCGCTCCACCGGCGGCGCGGTTCGGCCGGCGGCGCGGTCGGCACCAGGTCCGGCCGGGACACCCACGCGGCGATCGCGAAGCCCTTGCGCTCCTCCACCACGTCGACCTGCCGGAAGTCGCTGCCGACCAGGCCACCGAAGCCGTGGATGACCACGTCGCGGAACAGGTCGTCGGTGAACGCCACGGCGACGTCCCGCTCGGGCGCGGCGGCCAACGCCTCGCGCAGCGCGGCGGAGTCGACCAGCCGGCACGCGTCCACGATCGACTTGCCCACGTACCCGGTGGCGGCCACCTGCACCACTCCCTGGGCGAGGGCCGCCCGCAGCCGCAGCCGCGGCGCCTCCGCGTTGACGCCCATCATCGCCTCGGCCAGCCCGCGCACCAGGCCCGAGATGGCCCGCGCCTCGTCGATGCCGGCCGGCAGGAGGACGAGCTGCCCGTCGCCGCGGTTCTGGCGGATCACGCCGCGGCGCAGCGGGCTGTGCGGCACCCCGGCGGCGCGCACGGCCGCCGTGAGGGCGCGGGCCAGCCGCGCCTGCGCCTGATGCTGCGCCTGGTGGTCCAGGGCGCTGTACGCCTCGATGTCGACGACGAGGCACAACCGCCGGATGGCCGGCGGCATCCGGCGCGAGCCCGACGATCCGCTCAAGCCAGCGCGTTCGCTGGTCCCACTGCGCTCACTCATGTGCCGCTGGCCACGCCGCGCAGGGCGGTCCAGTCGGTGATGATGACCCGGCGGTAGCCGGTCACGACCGCGCCACGCTCGCGCAGGCGGCGCAGTGCGCGCTCCACGCTGGACCGTTCGGCCGCCACGAGGGCGGCCAGCTCCGGCTGGCTCAGCGGCACGGCGATGAGCGTGCCCTCGGGGATCGGCTGGCCGTACTCCGTGCCGAGGTGCTCGATGACCCGGGCGAGCCCGACGGTGACCGGCTGCGCGCCGATCTCCATCCGGTGGCGGATCTGCCGGCGCAGCTTCGCGGCCACGACGCGCTGCACCACCTGACCGATGCGCGGGCGGGCGGCGAGCAGGGCGTGGAAGGCGCGCGCCTCGATCAGCCGGCCGCGCACGTGACTGGCCGCGATCACCGAGGCGGAGCGGGGCTCCCCGTCGAGCACCGAGAGCTCGCCGACCACGTCGCCGGCCGCCCGCACGGCGAGCAGGGTGGTGCGCCCGTCCGCCGGGTCGCCGAGCACCTTGACGCAACCGCTGGTGAGCACGACAACGTACGTGCCGGACTCGCCGAGCAGCATCAGCCAGTCCCCCCGAGCGAACGTGCGCGGCGAGCCGGCGGCCAACAGCGCCTCGGCGTCCTCCGGGGAGAGCTGAGCGAGCAGGCTGCTGGGCGCCCACGCCGGTGGTTGATAGGGCATCCCGAGGGAGCCGTCGGACCGGTCGCGCACTGCCGCCTCATCGTCTAAAGGGGTGGTAGCTGGTCCACCTTACGGCTGAGTGGACAGTCGCGCAGCCCTTGTCCGGCGCGAACGTTAACCGTCCCTTGACTCAATCCAGAGTTGGTGTTCGGCTCCGCGTTCGCGGGCGGTCCGCAGTAGATGACGCAGGTCGCCGCCAGCGCAGCCGAACGCGTTCATGGGCGACCGACTGCCGCGCAGGCGGCCCAAATCCCCTCAGATAAGGGGGTTTCTGCCCGGAAGCGGTTTCGTCGGTTGTCGGAGAAACGACAGAGGCCGGTCAGCGCGTCGAGCGCGCTGACCGGCCTCCGGCCGTGCCCTACTGCCTATTCGGCCGCGGTGCCCGCGACGTCGGAGGCGCCGCCGAGGTCCGCCGGGACCGCGTCGGGCGTCTCGCCCTTTTCCGCCCCGTTGAAGACGAGCTTCGTCTTCTCGATGTCGGCCGGGTCGCCGTCGGTGTCGATGACGACGATCTGGCCGGGCCGCAGCTCGTTGAAGAGGATGCGCTCGGAGAGCGAGTCCTCGATCTCGCGCTGGATGGTCCGGCGCAGCGGACGGGCACCCATGACCGGGTCCCAGCCCTTCTTCGCCAGCCACTTCTTCGTGTTGTCGGTCAGCTCGAGGCCCATGTCCTTGTTGCGGAGCTGGGTCTCGATCCGCGACACCATGATGTCCACGATGCCGAGGATCTGGTCCTCCTGCAGCTGGTGGAACACGATCGTGTCGTCGATACGGTTGAGGAACTCAGGCCGGAAGTGCTGCTTGAGCTCGTCGTTGACCTTCTGCTTCATCCGCTCGTAGTTCGAGTCGGCGTCGTTGGCCGTCTGGAAGCCCAGCGACACGGCCTTGGCCACGTCGCGGGTGCCCAGGTTGGTGGTCAGGATGATCACCGTGTTCTTGAAGTCCACGATGCGGCCCTGACCGTCGGTGAGCCGACCGTCCTCCAGGATCTGCAGGAGCGTGTTGAACACGTCCGGGTGCGCCTTCTCGATCTCGTCGAAGAGCACGACGGAGAACGGGCGACGGCGGACCTTCTCGGTGAGCTGGCCGCCCTCGTCGTAGCCGACGTATCCGGGCGGGGCACCCACGAGGCGGGACACCGTGTACCGGTCGTGGAACTCGCTCATGTCCAGCTGGATGAGCGCGTCCTCGCTGCCGAACAGGAACTCCGCCAGCGCCTTCGACAGCTCCGTCTTACCGACGCCGGACGGGCCGGCGAAGATGAACGAACCGCTGGGGCGCTTCGGGTCCTTGAGGCCGGCCCGGGTGCGCCGGATGGCCTTGGAGACCGCCTTGACGGCGTCCTCCTGGCCGACGACCCGCTTGTGCAGCTCGTCCTCCATGCGCAGGAGACGGGCCGTCTCCTCCTCGGTGAGCTTGTAGACCGGGATGCCGGTCCAGTTGGCCAGCACCTCGGCGATCTGCTCGTCGTCGACCTCGCTGACGACGTCGAGGTCGCCGGCCTTCCACTCCTTCTCGCGCTGCGCCTTCTGCGTGAGGAGGGTCTTCTCCTTGTCGCGCAGCTGCGCGGCCCGCTCGAAGTCCTGCGCGTCGATCGCGGACTCCTTGTCGCGGCGCACCTGGGCGATCTTCTCGTCGAAGTCGCGCAGGTCCGGCGGCGCGGTCATGCGGCGGATGCGCATCCGGGCGCCGGCCTCGTCGATCAGGTCGATCGCCTTGTCCGGCAGGTAACGGTCGGAGATGTAGCGGTCGGCGAGCGTCGCCGCGGCCACGAGGGCGGCGTCGGTGATGCTCACCCGGTGGTGGGCCTCGTAGCGGTCGCGCAGGCCCTTGAGGATCTCGATGGTGTGCGCCAGCGACGGCTCACCCACCTGGATCGGCTGGAAGCGGCGCTCCAGGGCGGCGTCCTTCTCGACGTACTTGCGGTATTCGTCGAGGGTGGTGGCGCCGATGGTCTGCAGCTCGCCACGGGCCAGCATCGGCTTGAGGATGCTCGCCGCGTCGATCGCGCCCTCGGCGGCGCCGGCGCCGACCAGGGTGTGGATCTCGTCGATGAACAGGATGATGTCGCCCCGGGTGCGGATCTCCTTGAGCACCTTCTTGAGGCGCTCCTCGAAGTCACCGCGGTAGCGGGAGCCGGCGACAAGCGCGCCCAGGTCGAGCGTGTAGAGCTGCTTGTCCTTGAGCGTCTCCGGGACCTCGCCCTTGACGATCGCCTGGGACAGGCCCTCGACCACGGCCGTCTTGCCGACGCCCGGCTCGCCGATGAGCACCGGGTTGTTCTTGGTGCGGCGGGACAGCACCTGCATGACCCGCTCGATCTCCTTCTCGCGCCCGATGACCGGGTCGAGCTTGCCCTCCCGGGCGGCCTGGGTGAGGTTGCGGCCGAACTGGTCGAGCACGAGGCTCGTGGACGGCGCCGCCTCGGTCCCGGTGCCGGCGCCGGCAGCGGCCGGCTCCTTGCCCTGGTAGCCGGAGAGGAGCTGGATGACCTGCTGGCGCACCCGGTTGAGATCGGCGCCGAGCTTGACCAGCACCTGGGCGGCCACGCCCTCGCCCTCGCGGATGAGCCCGAGCAGGATGTGCTCGGTGCCGATGTAGTTGTGCCCGAGCTGCAGCGCCTCGCGGAGGCTCAGCTCCAGCACCTTCTTGGCCCGCGGCGTGAACGGGATGTGCCCGCTCGGCGCCTGCTGACCCTGGCCGATGATCTCCTCGACCTGCTGCCGCACGCCCTCCAGAGAGATCCCGAGGCTCTCCAGGGCCTTGGCGGCCACGCCCTCGCCCTCGTGAATGAGGCCGAGCAGGATGTGCTCCGTACCGATGTAGTTGTGGTTGAGCATCCTGGCTTCTTCCTGCGCCAGGACGACCACCCGTCGGGCCCGGTCGGTGAACCTCTCAAACATTCGCTCGTGCTCCTCACGTGCCGGCAAAGCACCGCGCTCTGGATGTCAACACTCTATCTCCGCGAGGGGTCGACTCCATGCGGTGAATGGACGCTGCCGCTTCGCTCGCACACGACGCTGGGTCGGCCGAATGGGACATTTCGCCCATCCGGACGTCGGACTGCCCCCTTTTGCAGGGAAATATCCGACGCTCCGACACCCGCGAAGATCGAACCGGTACGCGCACAGCGAACATGTCAACAAGCCGGGGGCCCGATATGTTCGCGATCGAGGGGGCGGGTGACCGCAATCACGCCGCCCCGCACCCGACCGGGAGCAGGCCCCGAGGGGCACGCCGGAGCCTCAGCGCCCGGCTTCCTTGTGGTACTGCTCGACGATGTCCTGCTTGATCCGGCCCCGGGGCGCCACCGAGATGCCCTTGCGCTGCGCCCAGGTGCGGATGGCCTTGTTCTGCTCGCGCTCGGCGGCCGCGCCGCGACCACGGGCGACCGCACTGCGGCCGCCGATGGTCACCGCCCGGCGGCGGTCCGACCGCGAGCCCTTCTCGATATACGGCGCGAGAAACTCACGGAGCTTTTGGGCGTTCTTCTCCGAGAGGTCGATCTCGTAGGCAACGCCGTCCAGGCCGAACTTCACCGTATCGTCAGCAGTGCTTCCATCGAGGTCATCGATGAGCTTGACCACGGTTTCCTTAGCCACGCCTTGTCCTTCCAATGCACCGAGGGTGCACATCGTTCGCTGTGCCGTTTTACATTCGCGACTGAAAGATAACCCGAATTGACGATGTGCGCCATTACTCCGGCGAAACCGTTACTCCGGGCGGACGAGCGGGAAGAGGATAGTCTCCCGGATCCCAAGGCCCGTCAACGCCATCAGCAAGCGGTCGATGCCCATTCCCATGCCGCCGGCGGGGGGCATCCCGTATTCCATCGCGCGCAGGAAGTCCTCATCCAACTGCATCGCCTCCGGGTCACCCTTAGCAGCCAGTAGCGACTGCGCCACAAAGCGTTCCCGTTGCACCACCGGATCGACCAGTTCAGAATATCCCGTCGCGAGCTCGAATCCACAGGCGTACAGGTCCCACTTCTCGGTGACACCCGACTCGGTGCGGTGCGACCGGGTCAACGGCGTGGTGTCCTCCGGGTAATCCCGCACGAATGTGGGGCGGACGAGGCCGGGGACCACCAGCTCCTCGAACAGCTCCTCGGCCAGCTTGCCGGGGATGAGGTGGCCCTTCACCGCCAGCGGATCCACGGCCAGGCCGTGCTTTTCCGCATAGCGCAACAACGTCGTCATCGGAGTCTCGGGCGACACTTCCTCGCCGAGCGCCGCGGAAAGCGATCCGTACAGCGTGATCGTGGCCCATTCGCCCCCGAGATCGTATTCAGTGCCGTCGTAGTGGGTCACCACGTGGGAACCCGACACCGCGAGCGCCGCCTCCTGCACGATCCCGCGGGTCAGTTCGCCGATCGTGTTGTAGTCGCCGTAGGCCTCGTAGGCCTCCAGCATCGCGAACTCCGGAGAATGAGTCGAGTCCATGCCCTCATTCCGAAAATTCCGATTGATCTCGAAGACCTTCTCCAGGCCGCCGACCACCGCGCGCTTCAAGAATAGTTCCGGAGCGATCCGCAGATAGAGATCTGTATCGAGAGCATTGCTGTGCGTCACAAAGGGGCGGGCCGCCGCACCGCCGTGCAGGAGCTGCAACATCGGCGTTTCGGCCTCGATAAAGCCGCGCCGATGGAAGGATTCGCGCAGGCTGCGCACGGCGGCGGCGCGCGTACGGACCATGTCCCGGGCCTGCGGCCGCATGATCAGATCGACGTACCGCTGGCGGACCCGCGCCTCCTCGGACATCGGCTTGTGCGCGACCGGCAGCGGCCGCAGCGACTTCGCCGCCATCGTCCAGCCGTCGGCCAGCACCGACAGCTCGCCCCGCCGGCTCGTGATCACCTCGCCGGCCACGCCGACGAGGTCACCCAGGTCGACCAGCTTCTTCCAGCGGTCGAGCTCCTCGGCGCCCACCTTGTCCAGGGAGAGCATCGCCTGCAGCTCCGTCCCGTCGCCTTCGCGGAGCGTCGCGAAGCACAGCTTGCCGGTGTTGCGCACGAACATAACGCGGCCCGTCACCGCGACCCTGTCGCCGGTGGCCGTGTCCGTGGGCAGCTCGGCGTACTTCTCGCGGAGCTGCGCCAGGGTGTGGGTCCGGCGTACCTCCACCGGGTAGGCCTCGCCGCCGTCCAGGAGAGCCGCCCGCTTGTCCCGGCGCACCCGCATCTGCTCCGGCAGGTCGTCTTCGGGCGCGGTGATGGGCGACTCTTCAGTCATCGGGGGCTCTTTCTCAGCGACGTGCCGGGCTCAGGAAGGCACTGCGGCACGATTCGAATGCGTCGGGTGCGAGCGTACTCAATCCGCCAGGGGCGGCCACCTGCATGTCCGGCATAGTGGTCGGGCATGGGGAATGAGCACACGCCCGCGCTGTCCTTCGGATCGGCCGCCGATCTCTACGACCGCGTCCGGCCCACGTACCCGGCCGCGGCGCTGCGGTGGGCCTCGGCGACGCCGGACCGGGGATCGTCGACCTGGGCGCCGGCACGGGGATCATGACCCGCGTCCTCGTCGGTCTGGGCTACGACGTGACCGCCGTCGAACCGGACCCGCTCATGCGGGCCCGACTGCCCGCCGCCAGCCCGGGCGTCACCGCGCTCGCCGGGTCGGCCGAGGCCATCCCGCTGCCCGAGGGCGCCGTGGACGGCATGGTGGCCGCCCAGGCGTACCACTGGTTCGACCCCGACCGGGCCCGCGCGGAGATCGCCCGCGTGCTGCGGCCGGGCGGAACGGCGCGGGCGACGCGCCTGCGTCAGGGCTGGTTCTTCTCGAAGATCAGGCGGAGGCCCACGAGGGTGAGCGCGGGTTCGTGATGAGTGACCGTGGCGCACTCGTCGAGGACGACCGGGGCGAGCCCGCCGGTGGCGATCACGGCGGTCAGTGGACCGAGCTCTGATTCCATCGCCCGGACCACCCCGTCGACCTGGCCGGCAAAACCGAACACCACGCCCGACTGCAGGCACTCGACGGTGTTCTTGCCGATCACCCGGGGCGGCTTGACCAGCTCGACCTTGCGCAACTGGGCGGCCCGCGCCGCCAACGCGTCGACGGAGATCTCAATGCCCGGCGCGAGCACCCCGCCGAGGAACTCCCCGCGCGCCGAGACGGCGTCGAAGTTCGTCGACGTGCCGAAGTCGACCACGACCGACGGCCCGCCGAACAGCGTGTACGCCGCGAGCGTGTTCACCACCCGGTCGGTGCCGACCTCCTTGGGGTTGTCGATCGCGAGCTGCACGCCGGTCTTCACGCCGGGCTCCACGACCACGGTGGGCACGTCGGGGTAGTACCGCGTCAGCATCGTCCGCAGCGCCCGCAGGGCGGCGGGCACGGTCGAGCACGCCGCGATGCCGGTCACCGTCACCTGCTCGGCGGCGAGCAGGCCCCGGAACTGCAGGCCCATCTCGTCGGCGGTGTTGCGCCCGTCGGTCTTGACCCGCCAGCTGTGCACGAGCTTGTCGCCGGAGAACGTGGCGAGCACGGTGTTGGTATTACCGATGTCGATGCACAGCAGCATGGATCACGCTCGCGGTCGGAGGTCCAGGGCGATATCGAGGATAGGCGAGGAGTGCGTCAGCGCCCCGACGGACAGGTAGTCGACGCCCGTCTCGCCGTACTCGCGCACGTGGGCGAGGGTGAGGCCGCCGGTGGCCTCCAGCTCCGCGCGGCCCCCGACCGCCGCGACGACCTCCCGCAGCAGCTCCGGCGTCATGTTGTCCAGCAGCAGGAAGGTCGCCCCCGCCTCGACCGCCTCGACCGCCTCGGCAACGGTCGTGACCTCGACCTGCACGGGCACGTTCGGGAAGGCGGACACCACGCGGTGATAGGCCGCCGCCACGCCGCCGGCCGCGAGCTTGTGGTTGTCCTTGACCATCGCGACGTCGTACAGGCCCATGCGCTTGTTGGTGCCGCCGCCGGCGCGCACCGCGTACTTCTCGAGGATCCGCAGGCCCGGCGTGGTCTTGCGGGTGTCGAGCACGGTGGCGCCGGTGCCGGCCAGCGCGTCGGCCCACGCCCGCGTGTGCGTGGCCACCCCGGACATCCGGCACAGCAGGTTGAGCGCCGTGCGCTCGGCGGTGAGCAGCGCCCGGGTGGGGCCGTTGAGCACCGCGAGCACATCCCCGCGGACCACGTGCGAGCCGTCGTGCGCTTTGTCCGAAAAGCGTATGGTGCGGCTTGAGGCCACGTCGAACACCGCCCGCGCCACGGCGAGCCCGGCCAGCACGCCGTCGGCGCGCGCGACCAGCTCCGCGGTGTCGGTCTGCTCGGCCGGGATGGTCGCCGCGCTGGTGACGTCGCCGGCCTCCCCGAGGTCCTCGGCGAGCGCGTTGGTGACGATCGTCGTGACGGCGACCGGGTCGAGCCCGGCAACGGCCAGTTCCGCAGCGGTTTCCGGGGTCAGCTCGTCGGCCTCTTGAGCCGCGTGTCGGCGTGCGCGGGTGGGTTCAGACATGGAACATCGGCTCCCAGGTTTCGGTCAGTGCTCCGGTGCTGTCGAGGCCCGCGAGCAGGTGGCCGAGCCACTCGTCGCGGGCGCCCGGGTGGTCCTCGCGCCAGTGGCAGCCGCGGGTCTCCTCGCGCGTGGTGGCGGCGGCGACCAGGGCGCCCGCCACCGTGACGAGGTTCGTCGCCTCCCAGGTGGCGGTGTTCGGCTTGGCCCGGGTGGCGCTCAGCTCGGCGAGCGTCGCCCCGGTCGCGGCCAGCGAGTCGGCGCTGCGCAGCACCCCGGCGCCCCGGGTCATGGCCCGCTGCAGCGGCTCCTTGATCACGTCGTCCACTGTCCAGGACGCGTCGACTGCGGCCGGCACCGGGTCGGCCTGCGGCGGCAGGTCGGCCGCGACGTCCTCGGCGATGCGCCGGCTGAAGACGAGGCCTTCCAGCAGCGAGTTGGACGCGAGCCGGTTGGCCCCGTGCACTCCCGTACAGGCGACCTCGCCGCACGCGTACAGGCCGGGGATGGACGTGCGGCCGCGCAGGTCGGTGCGGACGCCGCCGGAGGCGTAGTGGGCTGCCGGGGCGACCGGGATGAGACCGACGGTCGGGTCGACGCCGGCGGCGAGGCACGACGCCGTGATCGTCGGGAACCGGTTGGCCAGGTCGGGCACGTGCCGGGCGTCGAGGTACACGTGGTCGGCGCCGGTGGCGAGCAGCACCCGGTGGATGCCCTTGGCGACCACGTCGCGGGGGGCGAGCTCCGCGAGCTCGTGCTGGCCGACCATGAACCGCTTGCCGTCGGCGTCGACGAGGTGCGCGCCCTCGCCGCGCAGCGCCTCGCTGACCAGCGGCTGCTGGGCCACCCGTCGGCCCTCCCCGCCCAGGTAGAGGGCGGTCGGGTGGAACTGGACGAACTCCAGGTCGGTGACCGTGGCGCCGGCGCGCATGGCGAGCGCCACCCCGTCGCCGGTGGACACGGACGGGTTGGTGGTGACCGCGAAGATCTGGCCCATGCCGCCCGTGGCCAGCACGACGGCCCGGGCGAGCACCGCGCCGACCCCGTCCTCGCTGCCCTCGCCGAGGACGTGCAGGGTGATCCCGCAGGCCCGGCCGTCGGCGTCGGTGAGCAGGTCGAGCACGAGGGCGTGCTCGATGAGGCGGATCCACGGGTCGCGGCGCACCGCCGTGTGCAGCGCGCGCTGGACCTCGGCGCCGGTGGCGTCGCCGCCGGCGTGCACGATCCGGTTGGCGTGGTGACCGCCCTCGCGGGTCAGCATGAGCGACCCGTCGGAGTGCCGGTCGAACCGGGTGCCCCAGCGGATCAGCTCGCGCACCCGGGCGGGACCCTCGGTGACGAGGACGTCGATGGCGGCGCGGTCGCCGAGGCCGACCCCGGCGACGACGGTGTCCTGCGCGTGGGCGGCGGGCGTGTCGAGCGGGTCGAGCACGGCGGCGATGCCGCCCTGCGCCCAGCGGGTCGACCCGTCGTCGATGTTGACCTTGGTAACGACCGTGACGTGCAGGCCCGCCTCACGCAGGTGCAGGGCGCAGGTCAGCCCCGCGACGCCGGAGCCGATGACCACCACGTCGGTGGTTTCGGCCCAGCCGGGCTCGGGGGCGGCGAGCCGGCGCGCCAGAGAGGTCCGCGACATGCGCCTATCCTCAGCCATCCGCCCCCGAAGGGCACGGGCGCCCCTGGTCAGAACTCGCTGGGCTGCTTGCCCTTGATCGAACCGGTGCGCTTCTTGCGGTCGTACGGGCCCATGAAGCAGCGCACGCCCCGGTCGCCGACGCTCCACAACAGCTCGCTGCCGCCCCAGGTGTCCCAGGAGATGCCGCCGACGCCGTGCAGGCCGCTGACCGTCATGCCGAGGTAGTTGGCGCCGAGCCGGAAGCAGTTCTCGCTCTTGGCCGTGGCCTGCGCGTTCTTGCCGGGCCACTTCTTGTCGGCCGGCGCCCACACGCCCGTGTACTCCATGTAGTGGGGCTTGGCGCAGGCGATGAACGTGACGTTCGTGACGAACTTCTTGTCGGACGTCAGGGTGTCGTTGGCGCATGTGATCGCGAGCGGCCTCGACCCGCGCAGGCCGTCCTTGGCGGAGGCCTTGCGGGTCACGATCGTCTCGAGTGTGTCGGAGATCTCCACCAGCTCGCACCGGAACCACCGGGCGCCACCCTGCCAGAGGTGGTCGAGCGGCAGCACCGGCACGATCGACACCCGGGCGTTGTGGAAGTCCCCGCCGAGGAACGTGCTGGCCTGCTTGGCGCAGCTCGTGAAGGCGGACTTGAAGCCGGCGTCGCCCGGGTCGGGCGGCGACGTCTTGTCGTTCTCCGAGGCTGGCAGCTTGCCCACGTAGTACGTCTCGGAGGCGTGCTCCTGGGCGCAGTCGACCGGCGGCTCGGTGTAGAACGAGGCGAGGGTCCAGTCGACGGACTTGTCGCTGCCCGCCTTGGGCCGGCACACCCCGGAGTCGGGCGTGGGGACCTTGGCCTCGGGCAGCAGCGCCCAGTCGCCACCGATGTCGCCGTCCCCGACGTTCAGGGGGCCGCCACAGCCGGCCAGCGTCAGCGCCAGCGCGGCCGCGACCGCCGCCGCCACCGTTCGTCCGACTCGTCGCATGCCGCCCCTCCCCAGTCCCGGCTCGCGGGCCGAGTTTACGGGAGGGCGGCGCGGGGGCTCACCAGCGCGACGGCGACTTGCCCTTTACAGAGCCTTTGATCTTTTTATCCGGGTACGGCCCGATATAGCATCGCTGGCTGCGCTCGCCGATGCTCCACAGCGTGTCGTTCATGCCGTCGTGGATCCACTGGAAGCCGCCCGAGGCGTCGAGCGCCGACACCGACATGCCCAGGTACCTCGCGCCGACCGCGAAGCAGCCCGCGCTGCCCTGGTCGTCGACCTTCGTGTCGCCGGGGTACTTGCCGTCCTTCGGCGTGAAGGTGCCGGTGTACTCCGCCAGGTGCGACTTCGAGCACGGCAGGAAGCGGAAGTTCTCCAGCGCGTCCTCGTCGTCGCTGGTGTAGTTGACGCACTGCAGCGCGGCCGGCCGTGACCCGAGCAGGCCGTCCTTGAGCGACCCGGTGCGCTCCACGATCGTCTCGTCGCCGTCCGAGATCTCGAACATCTCGCAGCGGAAGAAGCGCCCCTCCCCGCGCCACTCGGTGTCGGTCGGCAGCACCGGCACGATCGAGACCCGGGCGTCGTGGTAGTCGCCGCCGAGGAAGAGTTTCGCCTGCTTCACGCAGGTTGTGTAGATCGGCTTGAACAGCGCGTCGCCGACGTCCGGCGGGGACGACAGCTCCCGCGTCTTCGCGTCGGTGATCCTGCCGACGTGGTACGTCTCGGCCGCGTGGTTCATGCCGCACTCGACCGCCGGGGCCGCGAGCAGGGCGAGGTCCCAGTCGACGTACTTCTCGCTCATGACGTTGACCCGGCACACCCCGGCCGCCGGCACCGGCACCTCGGCCTTGGGCAGCACGGCCCAGTCGCCGCTCACGTCGCCGTCGCCGGCCATCTGGGCGCACCCGCCCAGCAGCAGCGCGGCGGCGGCCAGGAGGGCGAGCGTCGACCGCCTCACCACTGGGAGGGCAGCTTTCCCTTGATGGAGCCGGTCCGCTTCGTCTGCGGGTACGGCCCGAGGTAGCAGCGCCGCGACCGGTCGCCCATGTTCCACCGCGTCTCCAGGTCGTCGAAGCCCGAGTACACCCACGTGAAACCGCCGGTCGACTTCATCTGCGACACCGAGTGACCGGTGTACTTCGCACCCACGCCCAGGCAGCCGGACGACGCGTTCTTGAGCAGCGTCGACTCGCTCGGCATCTTTCCGTCCTTGTGCGTGTAGATGCCGGTGAACTCGAGCTGGTGCGGCTTGCTGCAGCTGATCCAGACGAAGGAGGTGATGTTGTCGCTGCCGTCGACCTTGTTGTTGGCGCAGCCGATCGCGAGCGGGCGCTTGCCGCGCAGGCCGTCGCGCGCCGAGGAGGTGCGCTTGACGATCTTCTGGTTGGCCAGGATCTCCAGCAGCTCGCAGCGGTAGAACCGGGCGCCCGCGCCCCACTGGATGTCGTTGGCGACCACCGGCACGACGGCCACCCGGCCCCGGTGGAAGTCGCCGCCGAGGAACTCCTCGGCCTTCTTCACGCAGGTCTGGTAGATGGCCTTGAAGGCCGGCTCGCCCGCACCGGGCGCCTCGCTGGCCGCCACGGTCCTGGCGTCCGTGATCGTGCCGACGTAGAAGGTCTCGCTCGCGTGCTTCGTCGTGCACGCCATGGGCTGGGCCTCGAACAGCGCCAGGTCCCAGTCGGCGTTCGGGTCGCTGCCGTCGCGGCAGACGTTGTTGGCCGGCACGGGCACCTTGGCCTCGGGCAGCACCGCCCAGTCGCCGCTGACATCGCCGTCACCGGCGATCGCCACGCCGCAGCCGCCGAGCGTCAGCGCCACCAGGACCGCGACCGCGACCGCGCGCGGCCGTGCACCTCGACGCATGCCCACCACTCCTTGATCGACCCAAGGAGCGGCAGCATATGTGAGTACGGCTCAGTTCGTCGCCCCGGCGACGGCCGCCGTTGTGAGATCGTCACCACGGATCAGGTCACCCACCATCCCGGCGACCGCGCCGGCCGGGTCGTCGCCCAGCTCGATGATCCGGTTCTGCGCGTCCACGTGCACCACGCTGGGCTTGTAGTCACGTGCCGTGGCGTCGTCCATCTGGGCGTACGAGATGAGGATCACCAGGTCGCCGGGGTGCACGAGGTGCGCCGCCGCGCCGTTGATGCCGATCACGCCGCTGCCCCGCGCGCCCGGGATCACGTACGTCTCCAGGCGGGCGCCGTTGGTCACGTCCACGATCGCGACCTGCTCGCCGGGGAGCAGCCCGGCCGCGTCGATCAGGTCCTCGTCCACGGTGACGGAGCCGACGTAGTGCAGGTCGGCCTGCGTCACCGTGGCGCGGTGGATCTTCGACTTGAGCATGGTGCGCAGGAACATCAGTGGATCTCCACGGCGAGGTTGTCGATGAGGCGGGTCGTGCCGACCTTCGCGGCGACGAGCAGGCGGGCCGGGCCGTGCGCCGGGGCGGGGCCGAGCGCCGGGTCGGTCAGCTCCAGGTAGTCGGGCTGCACGCCGGCCGCGTCCGCGAGCGTGGCGCGGGCAGCCGCCAGGG
>NZ_BAAALT010000178.1:0-5125 GCF_039528515.1 Luedemannella flava | reverse complement strand
AGCTGGGCGATGATCGCGCCGGAGTTGCCCCGGGCGCCGAGCACGGCGCCCCGGGCGAGGCAGCGCAGCGCCGCGCCGAGGCCGTCGAGGGCCGGGTCGGCGGCGAGCGCGCCGTCGGCGGCCGTGACGGTGAGCACGAGGTTGGTCCCGGTGTCCGCGTCGGGCACCGGGAAGACGTTGAGCTCGTTGATCTCGCGCTGGTGATCGCGCAGCGCGGCGAGCCCGGCCGCGCTCCAGCGGCGGACGACGGCCGCGTCCAGACTCTCCAGCACGGGGCTGAGCGTAGTGCGAGGTGCCGACAATGTCCCCGAACGGGCCGGGTACGCTAAAGACGAGGTGGCACCGGGACCCGATTCGCGGGCCGGCCCCCGGATCGGCTAACCTAGCGAGGTTGCCTTTTTCCGGGCGGCCGCAGTGTGACCATCTGACGTGGTCCGATCATCAGAACCTCTTGGAGATACCCGTGGCTAGCGTGTGTGACGTTTGTGGCAAGGGGCCCGGCTTCGGCCACAACGTGTCCCACTCGCACCGGCGTACCAACCGCCGCTGGAACCCCAACATCCAGACCGTGCGCGTGCCCGCCGGTGGCGGCAACCGCAAGCGCCTGCAGGTCTGCACCTCGTGCATCAAGGCCGGCAAGGTCGTCCGCGGCTGATCTCGCCCTACGAGGCGACACAAACTGACGTACGAAACCGCCGGCGCCCCGAGGGCGCCGGCGGTTTCGTGCTGCCACCCCTCGGGCCTGCCACCCCTCGGGCCCGGTTTCGCCTTATGGCGCCATAGGCATGGAATCCCGCCCCGCATTCCAACGCTATGGCGCCATAAGCCGCTGCCGCGGCCCTCGGAGCACGCGCCTACAGGTCGCGGCCGTAGCAGACGCAGAGGGGGTCGGCGCGGTAGTAGCCGTAGTTGTCGATGCGGGTGTAGCCGGACTTTTCGTAGAGGGCGATGGCCTCGGGTTGTGGGAGTCCGGTCTCCAGGACGATGCGGTGCATGCCGGCCTCGCGGGCCGACTCCTCCAGGGCGGCGAGCACCTCGGCCGCCACGCCACCCTTGCGCGCGGCGGGCGTCGTGTACATCCGCTTGATCTCGGCCACGTCCTCCGGGATGCCCGGCGCGCTGAAGTGGGCCAGCGTCCGCCAACCGCCGCAGCCGACCGGCTCGCCGTCGCGCCACGCGACGAGGAAGAGCCCTTCCGGCGGGTCGAACTCGACGGCCTCCACGGGCGTCTGGTCGCCGTCGCCGTCGCCGCCGTACCGCTCGTTGAGGTCCGCCATCATGGCCGCGACGAGGGCGCGCGACACCGGCGCGCCGTACCTCGTTGGCTTGATCAAAATATCGCCCACGGCGCATACGCTACGTGTAATTCGCCTCCCTGCAAAAGGGAGTCGGTGTACGTACCCTGCGCAAATAAGCCGTCGCTGGACGTTACTAACAGTGATGACTAGCGGAAATGGTCCCAGCCGAGGGGTGCGTCGAGGAAGGCCCGGCCATTGACGGTGACCCCCTCTCCCTCCCGTACAGCGCCGATGACCAGCCAGTCCTCGTCCAACGGGGTGCCGGGCGGGAACGTCGCGACGAGAGGGTGATCATCGCCACCCGCGAGCACCCACGTGTACGGGTCGACACCGAGCGCGCTCGCCGCGTCACGCATGGCGGCCGGAACCTCGAACGCGTCGCGCTTCACGTCGATCGCGACCCCGCTCGCCCGGGACACGTGTCCCAGATCCTGGAGCAGGCCGTCCGAGACGTCGATCATCGACGTGGCGCCGAGCGCCGCGGCCGCCGGGCCCGCCCAGTAGGGCACCTGGGGCCGCCGGTACGCCTCGACGAGCGCCTTGGGCGAGCGGAACCCCCGCGACAGCACCGTGCAGCCGGCCGCGGCGTAGCCGATCCGGCCCGCCAGCGCCACCAGGTCGCCCGGGCACGCGCCGTCGCGCCGCACCGGCGGGCGCCCGCCCAGGTCGCCCAGCGCCGTCACGGCGATGGTGAGCACGGGGCTCGCGGAGATGTCGCCGCCGACCACGGCGGCGCCGACCAGCTCGCACTCGGCGGCCAGCCCGTCGGCCAGCTCCTCCGCCCAGCGCACGTCGAGGTCGGGCGGCGTGCACAGGCCCACCAGCAGCGCCGTCGCCACGCCGCCCATCGCGGCCACGTCGGCGAGGTTGGCGGCGGCGGCCCGGTGCCCGACCTCCACCGCGCTGGACCAGTCGCGCCGGAAGTGGCGCCCCTCGACGAGCACGTCAGTACAGGCCACGACCCGCCCGTCCGGGGCGGCGACCAGCGCGGCGTCGTCGCCGGGGCCGAGCAGGGTGGTGGGCGCGCCGGCCAACCGCGCGGTCACCCGCGCGATCAACCCGAACTCACCAGCACTAGCAACACTCATGGTTCATTCCTCACCGAAAATGGCCCATTCGCTGATCCTCCCCTCGGCATGGGACCTTATGGTTCGTTAGTCTCACAGCCGGCACGTGCGCGGCGAGGGAAGTGGAGACGTGTCGTGGTCCAGGCGTACATCCTCATCCAGACGGAGGTCGGCAGAGCGCGCGAGGTCGCCTCTGTCATCCGAGAGATGCCTGGGGTGCTGCGGGTGGACGCCGTCACGGGTCCCTACGACGTGATCGTGCTGTCCGAGGTGCACAGCGTCGACGAGCTCGACCAGCTCGTGCTCAGCAAGATGCACGTCATCGGGGGCATCCAGCGGACGCTGACCTGCTCCGTGGTTCACTTCTGAGGTCATGCCGAAAGATCCCGCCCGCGCCGCCGCAGCCCGGCTGGCCACCCTCGTCGCCGTGCCGGTCGCCCTGATCGTGGGCCTCGCCTCGTTCTGGTGGGCCGGCGGCCGCGACGCGGGCGGGCCCGCCGTCTCCCGGCCCCAGTCGTCCGCCCCGGTCGGGGTGCCGGCGACGCCGTTGACGGGGACGTCCGCGGCGGTCTGCCGGGCCCTGGTGGCGAAACTTCCCGCGGCGGTACGCTCCGCGGCACGCCGCCCCGTGACGGCGGAACCGGCCGCGGCCACCTCGGTCGTCGAGCAGGCCGCCGCCTACGGCGACCCGGCGATGGTGCTCACCTGCGCGGCCCCGGCGGCCGCCGCCGCCCCCGACGGGGTGTACTTCGGCCTGGACGGCGTCTGCTGGTACGCGGCCCAGGCGGCGGCGGACACGACGGTCTGGACGACGGTGGACCGCCAGGTCCCGGTGCGGGTGACGGTCCCGGGCGCCTACCCGCAGCCCGGCCAGTGGGTGATCAACTTTTCGGCGCCGATCGCGGCCGCCGACCCCCCGCTCGCCGACCCGCCGTCGGGTTGCGGGAACCCGCGTCCCACCGCCACGTCATAGTCGGACCGCCGGTGATAGCGTCGGCGTCCACAAGAAAGATCCGACAGGGGAGCGCGTAGGCGCTGAGAGTGCGGCAGCACCGCAGACCCTCACAGACCTGATCTGGGTAATGCCAGCGCAGGGAGTTCGGGAGGACACCCATGACCCAACCCACCCCCACCCGGTGGCGGACGCTCGACATCGTGGTCGCGTCCGTCATCGCCGTCGCGTTCGGCGTCGTCTTCTGGGGCTGGAACCAGCTCTGGACCGGCGTCGAGGGCGCGTTCAAGGCCTTCCCCCCGGCCAACGGCGCCATCGCCGGCGTCTGGTTCCTGCCGGCGGTCGTCGGCCCGCTCGTCATCCGCAAGCCGGGCGCCGGCCTGTTCACCGAGACCGTCGCCGCGATCATCTCCGCCCTGCTGGGCGCCCAGTGGGGCCTCACCACCGTGCTCTACGGGCTGCTGCAGGGCGCGGGCGGCGAGGCGGCCTTCGCCGCCACGGCGTACCGGTCGTTCCGCCTGCCGTCGGCTCTCGTGGGCGGCGCGCTGGCCGGCGCGGCCGGCGGTCTGCTCGACGTGGGGCTGTACTACGCGGACTGGTCGTCCGGGTGGCAGCTCGCGCACATCCTCATCACCGCGGCGTCGGGCCTGGTCATCGCCGGCCTCGGCGGCTGGGCGCTGACCCGGGCGCTGGCCCAGACCGGCGCCCTCGACCGCTTCCCCTCGGGCCGTGACCGGGCCCTCGTCTAGCTCAAATGGTCGCAGACCTTCCTCCGGAGAAGAGCGCTCCTCCGGAAGGCTTGCGACGGGAGGTCACGTCGAGCTGCGCGGCTTCGGCTGGCGGCACGCGGGGCGCCGCGCCTGGGCACTGCGGGGCGTGCATCTCCGCATCGAACGCGGCGAGCGGGTGCTCCTGCTCGGTCCTTCGGGGGCCGGCAAGAGCACCCTGCTCGCCGCGTTGGCGGGCCTGCTCGCCGCCGACTCCGGCGAGCAGGAGGGCACCCTCACGGTGGGCGGGGCCGACCCGCGCGAACGGCGCCGCGCGGCCGGCGCACGCCGCACGGGGGTGCTCTTCCAGGACCCGCAGACCCAGCTGGTGATGGCCCGCTGCGGCGACGACGTGGCCTTCGGTCTGGAGAATCTGGGCGTACGCCGCGACGCGATCTGGCCGCGGGTGGCCGAGGCCTGCGCGCTCGTCGGGTTCCCCTATGGACCGGACCGCGGCACCGACGCGCTGTCGGGCGGGGAGCAGCAGCGGCTGGCGCTCGCCGGCGTCCTCGCACCCGACCCCGACCTGCTGCTGCTCGACGAGCCGACGGCGAACCTCGACCCGGCCGGCGGGACGCTGATCCGGGCGGCCGTGCGGGCCGCGCTCGACGCGTCGGGCGCCACGCTGATCCTGGTGGAGCACCGGGTGACCGAGTCGCTGCCGTTGGTGGACCGGGTCGTGGTGCTCGAGCCGGGTGGCGGCGTGGCCGCCGACGGCCCGCCCGACGCGGTCTTCGCCGCCCACGGCCCGGCCCTGGCCGAGGCGGGCGTCTGGGTCCCCGGCATCCCCCTGCCCACCCGGCGCCCGGGCGCCCCGGCGGGCGAGGAACTGCTGGTCGCCGAGGCGGTCGGCTACCGGCATCCGGCCGCCGCGCTTCCCGCCCTCGCGGGGGTGGACGTCGCGGTGCGGGCCGGGCGGGCGTTGGCGGTCATCGGCCCCAACGGCGCCGGCAAGTCCACGCTCGCGCTGCTGCTGGGCGGCCTGCTGGCCCCGACGACCGGCGCGGTCCGTGCCACGCCCGCGCTCAGCGCGGTGCGGGC
>NZ_BAAALT010000177.1:0-25506 GCF_039528515.1 Luedemannella flava | reverse complement strand
GCGACGCCCCGCTCGCCGTACGGCTCGGCGTGCTGGCGGCCGGGCGGCGCCCCCTGCGACCCGTGGCGACGGTCGCGTTCCTCACCGCCGCGATCGGGATCGTGGTCTTCGCCGGGGCGTACCACGCGACGCTGCGGCAGGGCGCCGCCGACCAGGCCGCGTACGCCGTGCCGCTCGACGCCCGCGTCACGGTCGGCACCAGCCTGGAGCGCCCGCTCGACGTGGCCCGCCCGGCCGCGTACGCCGGCGCGGTGACCGGCGGCAGTGCGCACCCCGTGTTGCGCGCGCCCGCCGGCGTCCGGGTGAGCGCGGCCGAGACCGCCACCGCCGAGGTGGTGGGCGTCGATCCGGCCGTCCTGCCGTACGTCCGGTCGTGGGCGCACGTGGCCGGTCCGATGTCCGCGACCGGGGCGAGGGACCGCCTCGCGGTGGGTGGCGGCGCGCCGTCGGCGGGAGCCGACGGGGGCGACGGCGCGCCGCACCGGCCGGGCCTCGCGCTGCCCGCCGGGGTCGCCGGCCGGCAGCTGGCCATCCCGGTATCCGGCGACGTCGCGCTGGTCGACGTGTCGGCCTGGCTGCGGCTGGGCGACGGTCGACAGGTCGGCCTCACCCTGCGGGCCGAGCCCGGCCGGCTCACCGCACGCCTGCCGGCCGAGGCCGCGACCCTGTACGCACTGACCATCACCGAGCCGCCCGACATCGCCACCCGCCGTCAGCACCACATGGGCGAGGGTCACACCGATCTCGACGCCATCGTCGGCACGGTCACCGTTAGGCCACCCACAGTGGACGGTCGGCCGGCCGGCGACTGGGCCGGGTTCGGCGCGGCCGCCACGGACGCGGGGTTCGTGAAGGTCACGGCCGGTGCGGGTGGGCTCGATATCGCGTACCAGATCAACGGGGAACGGGTCGTGGTGCGCGCCGGGGCCGCGGACCCGGTGGGGCCGTTGGCCGTCCTCGTCGATCCGGGCACCGCGGCCCGGGCGAGCGGCGGCGTGCTGCGGCTGGCCATCGGCGGCACCGCGCCGATCGACGCACGGGTCGTCGGCGTCCTCGACCGCTTCCCTACGGTGGGCGCCCGGTTCGTGGTGGCCGACATCGACGCCCTGAGCGCGGCCCTGGACGCGCGCGACCCGGGCACCGGCGTGCCGATCGAGCTGTGGGTCCGGGCCCCCGACGGCGCGGCGGACGCGCTGACCGCTGCCCTGACCCGGGCGCCGTTCGACCGGGTCGCCGTGCAGTCGCGGGCGACCCGCGAACGGCAGCTCGCCGACGATCCGCTGGCCACGTCGGCCGGCGGCCTGCTCACCGCCAGCGCCCTGCTCGCCATGGTGGTCGCCCTGGCGGCCACGGTCCTGCTGGTGGTGACGGAGCGCCGCGACGCCGCCGGCGAGCTGTACGCCTGGGAGAGCGAAGGGGTCCCGGTGACGACGCTGCGCCGGTCGCTGTTCGTGCGGGCGGCGGCGGTGGTGCTGCCCGCCGTGCCCGCCGGGCTGCTGGTCGGCCTCGTGCTGACGCGGGCCACCACCGCGCTCGTGGCGGTGACCGCGCTCGGCACCGCGCCCGTACCGCCCCTGGCCGGCGCCGCCGATCCACTGTGGATAGCCGGCGTGCTCGGCGCGGGCCTGGCCGGAGCCCTGGCCGTCGCGGCCGTGCTCACCGCGTTCGAGCTGCGCGAACGGCTGCCCGTCGCGCCCGGGGAGGACGCGTGACCGCGGTCAGCGCCCACGACGTGTTCTGCCTGTACTCGACCCCGCGCGGCCACGTCGCCGCCCTGCGCGGGCTCACCCTCGACGTCGCGGCGGGCGAGCGGGTCGTGGTCCACGGCCCGAACGGCTCCGGCAAGACGACGCTGCTGCGCGTGCTCACCGGCGAGCGCGCGCCGAGCGCCGGCGCAGTGCGCGTGTGCGGGGTGGACCTCGGCGGGGCCGACGCCCGCGCGCGGGCCCGGCTGCGGGGCCGCCGGCTCGGGCTCGTCGACCAGCATCACGGCAGCACGCTGCGCGCCGAGCTCACCGTCCGCGACAACGTCGCCCTCCAACTACGGATCACCGGAGTACGCCCGACAGCCGCGCGCCGCCGTGCCGGCGAGCTGCTCGACCGCCTGGGGCTGGGCGCGCTCGCGGACCGTCACCCGACCGGCCTGTCGGGCGGCGAGTCCCAGCGCGTCGCCGTGTGCGCCGCGATCGCCCACGGCCCCGAGCTGATCCTGGCCGACGAGCCGACCGGCGAGCTGGACCGCGCCTCCGCCGAGGCCGTGTACGACCTGCTCGCCGCGTGTGCCACCGACACCGGCGCGGCGCTGGTCGTGGTGAGCCACGACGCGGACGCCGCCCGGGTCGCCGACCGGGTGGTCCGCATCCGCGACGGGCGCCTGAGCGAGGAGTGGGCCCCCGACGGCGCGGAGTCGCTCGTCGTGGACGACCGCGGCTGGGTCCGCCTACCCGAACCGCTGCGCCACCACACCGGCGTGACGACCAGGGTCCGCGCGGCCGCCGGCGCCGGAGGGATCGTCCTGACCGGCGCGTCACCGGCCGCCGTGCCTGCCGCCCGGGCGGCACTGTCCGGACAGTCGTCCGTCCGCGGACCCGCCGACCCGGCCGGATCCGGGCCTGGGCTGGCCGCGCTGGCGTCCGACGGCCTCGCGGCCCGGATGTCGCGGGTGGTGGTGCGGCTCGTCGGTCGGGAGGTCCTCAGTGGACACGACCTCGACGTGCCGCTCGGTGAGCTGACCGTCGTCCGGGGCCGCTCCGGCTCGGGCAAGTCGACGCTCCTGCGCGTCCTCGCCGGACTCGTCAGGCCGGACGCGGGCGATGTCACCGTCGCCGGTGTCGACCTGCGCGGCCTCGACCGGGCCGGCCTGGCCGCGCTCCGGCGCGCGCACCTGGCATTCGTCGGGCAGAGCGCCGCGCTGGTCGAGACGCTGTCGGTGGCCGAGAACCTGACCTTCGCCGCCCAGGTGCGCGCCGCCCGCGCGGACGGCGCCGACGACCGGCTGGCCGAGCTGGGCCTGGCCGCGCTGCGCGACCGACCCGTGGGGGTCCTCTCCGGCGGGGAGCGCCAGCGGGCGGCGGTGGCCCGCGCGTTCTGCGCCCGCCCGGCCATCGCGGTGCTCGACGAGCCGACCTCCCGCCAGGACGAGGCGAACGCCGAGCGCGTGGTGTCCGCCCTCCGCGCGGCGGCCGCCGCCGGCACGGCCGTCGTGGTCGCCACCCACGACCCGCTCCTCGTCGACGCTGCCGACCGGACACTGACCCTCACCTGAGCGCAGCCCCTCCGCGCCCGCGTTCCCCACGCGTCGTGTCGCGTCTCCGGACCGCGCGTCGCGTCGTCGAAAACTTTCGAGGCTCAAATCCCCTTCTTAGTTCATATTTCGAAGCCGGGTATTCCGGAACAGAGGGTTGACTAGCGTAGATGCGTGCCCGTAAAGTTCCGAGAGCATTACCGAAATGTTTCGGAATACTTTCGGACGTCGTCCCCAGTCGAAAGGGCGCCCCTGATGAAGCTCCGACGGTTCACCGTCGTCGCGGTCGCGGCCGCGGCGGTGGCCGCCACGCTCAACGTGGTGCCGGCCTCCGCCGGTCCGACGACCAAACCCGCCGACCAGAGCCTGCGGGCGGCGGCCGCGCGGCACAACCTGTACATCGGCACGGCGGTCGACTCGACCGCGCTGAACGACGCGGCCGACCCGAAGTACCGCGAGTTGGTCAAGTCCCAGTTCTCGTCGGTGACCGCCGAGAACGTCATGAAGTGGGAGAGCCTGGAGCCCACCCGGGGCACCTACAACTGGGCCCCCGCCGACGAGCTGATCGCCTTCGCCAAGGCCAACCACCAGTTGGTGCGCGGGCACGTGCTCGTGTGGCACAACCAGCTGCCCGCGTGGCTGACCGAGGGCGTCGCCGACGGCTCGATCAGCAAGACGGAGCTGCGCGAGATCCTCAAGAACCACATCACGAACGTGGTGAAGCACTTCAAGGGCAAGATCTGGCAGTGGGACGTGGTGAACGAGGCCGCCAGCGACCCGTGGGACAGCCCGTCCACCATCCACTACAAGGGTTTCTGGGCGCAGAACCTCGGCGAGGGCTACATCGCCGACGCGTTCCGGTGGGCCCGCGCGGCCGACCCGAAGGCGCTGCTGTTCTACAACGACTACAACCTTGAGGCCTTCGGCGACGGCGGCCCGTCCGACAAGGTGCAGTTCATCTACAACTTCGTCAAGAAGCTCAAGGCCGACGGCGTCCCGATCGACGGCATCGGCGCCCAGGGCCACCTCGGCACCCAGTACGGCAACTACGACGTGTTCCAGGTGTCGGACATGCTCAAGCGGTTCACCGATCTGGGCCTGGCGGCGGCGTTCACCGAGGTTGACGTGCGCAGCTACACGGCGACCGTGGCCGACTCCAACGAGCTCAACCCGCGGCTGCAGGCGTCGGCGTACAACCACAGCGTCCTGCTGCAGGCGTGCCTGTTGAACCCGAAGTGCCTGTCGTTCACGCTGTGGGGCGTCTCGGACAACCACTCGTGGGTGCCCACCTGGTTCACGGACCCGCCGGAGGGCCTGGCCACGGTCTACGACGAGACCTACCAGCCGAAGAAGGCGTACTTCCAGCTCAAGGCTGATCTGTTTCTCGCCGGCCCGCCGTACGTGCAGCCGCGCGTGCCGGTGAAGCCGAACAAGGGCAGGTAGTCGGAACCCCGTAACGGGTGGGTCGCCTGGCCAGCGCGACCCACCCGTTACGGCTGTCCGGACCGCAGCGTCAGCAGCGTGATCTCGCTGGGCGCGAAGACGCGGAACGGCGGGCCCCAGAACCCGGTGCCCCGGCTGGTGTAGAGCTGGGTGCGCGCGCCGTGCCGGGACAGCCCCTGCAGCACCGGCTGGTCGGTGCGCACCAGGAAGTGGAACGGCCAGATCTGGCCGCCGTGCGTGTGCCCGGACAGCTGCAGGTCCACCCCGTGCTCGACGGCCCCGTCGATCTGCTTGGGCTGGTGGGCGAGCAGCAGCACCGGCAACGCCGGGTCGGCCCCGGCGAGTGCGGCCTCGTGGTCGGTGCGGTGGCCGGGCAGGCCGGACCCGGCGGCCGTACGGTCGTCGACGCCCGCGATGACCAGGCGCGAGCCGCCGCGCTCCACGACGACGTGCCGGTTGTGCAGGTCCTGCCAGCCGAGCTCGCGCATCCGGTCGAGCCAGCCCTGCGCCTCGCCGAAGTACTCGTGGTTGCCCGTCACGTAGGTGCGCGCGAGCGCAGCCCGCACGTCGCCCAGCGGTGCCGACTGTTCCCGGCGCTGCTCGGGGGTGCCGTCGGCGATGTCGCCCGTGTGGCACACGATGTCGGCGTCGAGCGCGTTCACCGCGTCGACGACCCGCGCCGACCACCGCGCCCGGTCGATCGGCCCGTAGTGCGTGTCGGTGAGCAGCACCACGCGCGTGCCGTCGAGCCCGGCGCCGAGCCGGTCCAGCCGCACCTCGACCGTGCGCACGCGCGGTACCCGCATCGCCTCGGCGTACCCCCAGAAGAGCAGCACCAGCGCGATCAGGGTGACCACCGCCGCGACGAGGCGCGAGCGCGTGGGATCGGTCACGCCCAGCGCGAACAGCGCGAGGCCGGCCAGGTTTCCGATGATCGACCAGGCGAACAGCACCCAGATGACGCCGAGCAGCGTGTCGCCGGCCCGCGCGGCCACGTCGTCGCGGTGCGGCCCGTGCCCGCGGATCATGAGCACCGGCAGCGCGACGAGCGCGGCCAGGAACGCGACGGTGCCGACGACCACCGCCGTGGTCGGCCACCGCGCCGGGCCGCCGACCAGCGTCCACCACGGCACCCCGAACAACAGCGCGAGTACGCCCAGGAGCACGGCGAGGAACCGCCACCGCCCGCCGGAACGCCCCGGCGGCGCGGGCTCCGCGGCCGTCTCCACCGCGGCGGCGGGTCCGGCCGTCGCGTCGTCCACCGTCTCGCCTGTCGTCACCGCGTCCCCCCAGATCCTGGTGACGCAAGCATGCCACGCCCCCGCCCGCAGGCCGCCGGGCGCGGGAGCGTCAGCGCGGGTGCGGTGGCGTGGCGAGCGTGTGCGCGCCCGGCGCGTCGGCGAGCAGGCACAGCATGGGGTGCAGGGACGCCTGGATGAGCGTCGCGCAGGCGTACATGTCGGCGGCGGGACGGCCGACGGGGTCGGGCACGTCGTCCTCCTCGGCCGGCACGGGCTGCGCCCCACCGCGGGTGCGGTGCACCTCGTCGACCAGCACGCCCAACCGCCGGGCCGGTTCGGCCGCGTGCACGCGGGCCGCGTCGACCTCACCGGTCAACCGGGCGAACTGCCGCAGCGTGAAGGTGCGCCGCAGGGAGTCGGGCGCGAGCGTCACGCACGCGGCCCGCTGCTCGCGGGCCGCGGTGAGGACGAGGTCCGCCCGTGCCAGCATGCCGGCGTGCACCCTGCGGGTCGCGAACCCGCCGGTGTCGGCACCCATCTCCCACAGCGCCTCGGCGGCGAGCGGGTGCATGGCCGTCTCGGCGCGCGCGTGCGTGCCGGCGCTCGCCGCGGTGACGCCGACCTCGGCGAGGCCGGGACGGGTGCCGATGGCGAGCCGCAGCAGCCGCTCCGCGATGGGGGAGCGGCAGAGGTTGGCGTGGCAGACGAACAGGATGCGCATCGTGCCCGGATTCAGCGGCCGATGGCCTCGTCGCCGGTGACCAGGGCCTCGACCCGCAGTCCGCACAGCCGCGCCAGCCGCAGGGCGATCTCGTCCGCCGGGCCGGTGAGGTCGATGGTCGCGACCTCGGTCGGGTCGAGCGGCGGCACGGACACGTGCGAGATGAGCGGGTGGCGCGGCCGCACGTCGCACTCGCCGGGGCCGAACAGCTCCTCGTGCATCTTCTCGCCGGGGCGCAGGCCCGTGAAGACGATCTCGATGGGCGCGTCCGCGTGGCGGGCGAGCAGCCGGGCCACGTCCGCGATCCGGACGGGCTGACCCATCTCCAGGACGAGCGCCTCGCCGTCGCCGCCGATGACACCGGCGTGGATGACCAGCTGCACCGCCTCCTGGACCGTCATGAAGTACCGGGTCACGTCGGGGTGGGTGACCGTGATGGGCCCGCCGGCGGCAACCTGGGCGCGGAACGCGGTGAGCGCGGAGCCCCGGCTGCCGAGGACGTTGCCGAACCGCACGGACAGGAACGTGCCGTTGTAGGTGGCGGCGGCATGTGCGGTCAACCGTTCGGTGATGCGCTTGGAGTACCCGAGGACGCTGGTGGGCTGGGCGGCCTTGTCGGTGGAGAGGTTGACGAACCGCTCAACGTCGCGTGCCGCCTCGAGCACGGTCAGCGTGCCCCACACGTTGGTCTTCACCGCCTCCGCCGGGTGCCGCTCCAGCAGCGTGAGGTGCTTGAGGGCGGCGGCGTGGAAGATGACGTCGGGGCGGCGACGGCGCACGATGCGCGTGATCTCGTCGGTGTCGCGCAGGTCGGCGAGGATCAGTTCGGGGCTGTCGAGCAGGGCGCGCCCGTACAGGGAGAACTGCACGGCGTGCAGCCCCGTTTCGTCGCGGTCGAGCATCATCAGCTCGGCCGGGTGGTGCCGGCCGATCTGGCGGCACAGCTCGGAACCGATGGACCCGCCCGCGCCCGTGACGAGAATGCGTTTGCCGCCGAGGTAACCGGCCATGGCGTCCAGCCCGGTGTCCACCTGGTGACGGCCGAGCAGTTCCCTCAGGTACGGGTCGCCGCTCGACGGTAGGTATCGCTCCAGCAGGTCCGGGGAGTCGGGGGCGAGACCGTCGCGGGGGGACGGAGCCCGGCGGCCGCCGCGCAGGCGGTCGAACAGCCGGATGCGTCCTGCCAGGGTCTGCCCGTTTATGGGCTTATTTGCCCTGTTCTGCTGCAGAAAATGCATGTCCGTACGATAAGTGATTGAAGGCGCAGTATAGTCCCGTTACGCGTATTGTTGGCCGGAGACTTGGGACCATATGGGCTTGTCGGAGTATATTCGTGCAATTCGCAGGCGCTGGTGGTTCCTGCTCGTCGCCTGTCTGGCGGCCGCGCTCGCCGCGGCGGTCGTGACGATCCAGACCCCGCCGCGGTACGCGACGACGGTCACCTTTTTCGCCAACACCCCCAACCGCGGCGTGAACGAGGCGTTCCAGGGCAACCTGCTGTCCCAGCAACGCGTCAAGTCGTACGCGGACCTGCTCACCGGCGACCGTCTCGCCAAGATGATCGACCGGCGGTACAAGCTCGGTCTGAGCGTGCCCGAGATCCAGCGGCGCATCCAGGCGCGGCCCGTGCCGAACACGGTTCTGCTGCGGGTCACCGTGACCGACGGCCAGCCCGCCCGCTCGGCGCAGCTTGCCGCCGCGCTGGTGACCGAGTTCGTCGACCTCGTCCAGGTGCTCGAGCGCACCGGGCAGGGCGACGGCGCCGCAGTCGCCGTGTCGGTGGTGGACGGGCCCACCCTCAATCCCGTGCCGGTGTCGCCCCGCCCCACCCGAAACATCGGCCTCGGCGTGCTGCTCGGCCTGCTCGCCGGCTGCGCGGCCGCCGTGCTGCGGGAGAACCTCGACACGACCGTGAAGACGGCCGAGGTGCTGACCAAGGCCACGGGCGCGCCCGCGCTCGGGGTGATCCCGCTCGACGCGACCGCGCGCAAGGCGCCGCTCATCGTGGCGGCCAAGGCGAACTCGCCCCGCGCCGAGGCGTTCCGGCAGATCCGCACGAACCTCACATTCGTCGACGTCGACCGTCCGGTGCGGTCCATCGTGGTCAGCAGCGCCGAGCGCGACGAGGGCAAGTCGACGACGTCGTGCAACCTGGCCATCGCCCTGGCCACCGCGGGCGAGAAGGTGCTGCTTGTGGAGGCGGACCTGCGCCGGCCCCGGCTCGGGCACTACCTCGGCCTCGAGGGCGCGATGGGGCTGAGCAACGCGCTCGCCGGTCAGGTCGACGTGGACCAGGTCATCCAGCCGTGGGGCCACGGGCTGTGGGTGCTGCTGTGCGGGTCGCTGCCGCCCAATCCGAGCGAGCTGCTCGGCTCCGACGCGATGCGCGACATGCTCGACGTGCTGACGGCCCGCTACGACCGGGTCATCATCGACACGCCGCCCCTGCTGCCGGTCACCGACGCGGCCGTGGTCGCCGCGCGCGCCGACGGCGTCGTTCTTGTCGCGCGCAGCGCGCGGACCACGCAGGACCAGGCGCGCAAGGCGTCGCAGGCGATGCTCGCGGTCGGCGCCCACGTCATCGGCGGCGTCCTCACCATGCAACGGACCGGCCCCGGCGGCGAGGGCTACTACGGCGGCTACTACGAGCAGGACCAGCGGCACCCGTGGCACCGGCGTCCGGCCGCGTCCGACGCGGCCCGCCCGTCCGCCCGGCCCGAGCGCTACGAGCCGGGCCAGGAGGTGGGCGTGCCGTCCGGAAGGGCGGCGCCGTGAGCGAGCGGACCATCTGCTCAGAGTCTGGTCACGGTGTCCCGTCGCGGAGCGAGGACGCGCTGTGAGCGAGCGTGCGATCCTGCTGTCCGGCGCGGACGTCGGCGCCCTCGAGGCCGAGTACGTGCTCGCCGCGTTGCGTTCGGGGTGGGCCGCGCCGGCCGGGCCGGACGTCGACGCCTTCGAGCGCGACCTCGCCCTCCTGGCCGGGGTCGACCACGCGGTGGCGGTCAGTTCGGGCACCGCCGCGCTGCACCTCGCGCTGCTCGCCCTCGGCGTCGGGCGCGGTCAGACCGTGCTCGTGCCGACGCTGACGTTCGCCGCCACGGCCAACGCCGTCGTCTACACGGGCGCGGAACCGTACTTCGTCGACTGCGAGCCGGGCACCGGCAACGTCGACGTGGATCTGGTGGCCGAGGCGCTGCACCGGCTCACCCGCCAGGGCCAGCCGATCGGCGCCGTCCTGCCGGTGGATCTGTTCGGGCGGTGCGCCGACTACACGCGCCTGCTGCCGCTCTGCGCCGAGTACGGCGTCCCGGTCCTGGAGGACGCGGCGGAGGCCGTCGGGGCCGCGCACCGGGGTCGGCCGGCCGGCGGCTTCGGCGCCGCCGGGGTGTTCTCCTTCAACGGCAACAAGATCATGACGACGACCGGGGGCGGCGCGCTGCTGACGTCCGACGAACGGATCGCGGCGCGGTGCCGGTACCTGTCGACGCAGGCGCGGCAGCCGGCGGTCCATTACGAGCACACCGACGTCGGCTACAACTACCGGCTCAGCAACGTGCTGGCCGCGTTGGGGCGCGCGCAGGTCCGGCGGCTGGACCATCTCGTCGGGCGCCGCCGGGAGCTGCGCGAGCGCTACGTCAAGGCGTTCGCCAGCCGCCCCGGGGTCGAGCTGCTCGGCGCGGACGGCTCCGTCGACGACGCCCAGGCCAACGCGTGGCTCAACGTGGTCGTGGTGGATCCCGACCTGGCCGGCTGGCGGGCGGCCGAACTCGGCGCGCACCTGGCCCGGCAGGGCATCGAGAGCCGGCCGGTGTGGAAGCCCATGCACCTGCAGCCCGTGTTCGCCGACGCGCGCCGCCTCGTCGCCGGCGCCGCCGAGCGGCTGTTCGCCGACGGGCTCGTACTGCCGGGTGGTTCGGCCCTCGACGACGCGGACATCGCGCGGATCCTCGCCGCCGTCGACGAGTTCCTGGCGGCGTGGGGATGAGCGAAGGCGCCGCGCTCCGGCGCCGGGATGAGCCAGTACCGAGCGCGGAGGTGACTGGATGAACCGGGACGTCGTGAAACGGGCGGTCGACGTCGTGGGCGCGGTGGTCGCCCTGGCCGTTCTGCTGCCGGTCCTGCTCGCTGTCGCGGCGCTGGTGGTCGCGACGATGGGCCGGCCGGTCCTGTTCCGTCAGGTCCGGGTCGGCCGCGCCGAGCGCGCGTTCACGGTGGTGAAGTTCCGCACGATGGTCCCGGGCGGCGGGCTGGACACCGACGGCGACCGGCTGACCGCGGTCGGCCGGTTCCTGCGGCGCACCAGCCTGGACGAGCTGCCGACGCTCTGGAACGTCCTACTCGGACATATGAGCCTGGTCGGGCCGCGCCCGCTGCTGACCCATTACCTGGACCGCTACACCCCGCACCAGGCGCGCCGGCACGAGGTGCGGCCCGGCATCACGGGACTGGCCCAGGTGGAGGGCCGCAACCTGTTGGCGTGGGAGGACAAGCTCGACCGCGACGTCTGGTACGTCGACCACCGCAGCTTCGCGCTGGACGCGCGCATCCTGGTGCGTACCGTGGCGGTGGTGGTGCGGCGCACCGGCATAACCGCCGAGGGCGAGGCCACGATGAGCGAGTTCATGGGTGTGCCGCGGGAGCGTCCGCGGCCGGACCGGGATGGCGTGGCGCCGGTGTGACCGCGCGGCGCGCGACCGCCGGCACGCCGACCGCGACCACGCCGGCCGGGATGTCGCGCACGACCGCCGCCCCCGCGCCCACGACCGAGCCGCGCCCCACGGTGCGGCCCTGGATGATGGTGGCCCCGGTGCCCATGGTCACCTCGTCGCCGAGCACCACGGCGCCGGACACCGACACGAGCGGCATGATGGTCACGTAGTCGCCGATCACCGCGTCGTGGCCGACCGTGCTGTTGCGACTGACGTGCACGTGCCGGCCGGTGGTCACGTTGGTCGTCACGTGCGCGCCCGGCCAGAGGACGGCACCGTCGCCGAGCCGTACGTCGCGGCCGACCGTGGCGGCAGGGTGGATGAGGCTGATCGCGCGCCGGCCGATCCGGGTGGCGTATTCGTCAACGCGCCGCCGCGTGGCGCCGTCGCCGATGCCGACGCAGTAGCGCACCTCGCCCGGCAGGTCCGCGAGCCTGGACACCGGCCCGAGGCAGGCGGCGCCGACACGGGCCAGTCGCGCGGTGTCCGGCGCGCCGTCATCGACGAAGCCGAGGAAGTCCAGATCCGCGCCGTGCTCGCGGGCGTCGCGCAGCACGTCGAGTGCCTCGCGACCGGACCCGCCAGCGCCGACGATCACTACCTTATATCCCATTTAGCTATAGTCTCAGACTATATATGTGCTATCGAATGGTAGGACCTTGATGATCACTGCACCGGTCGTTTCGCCTGGGTGGTCCGCCCGAGCATGAGAGCCGTGCCCACGACCGCCTGGTTCGCCGCCGGCGCCGCCGTTCTCGCGGCCGATGCCCTGTCCGGGATCGAGGCTACGACCTACGCGGCGGCGGCTATCGCCGTGCTGTCGATCGCCCTGGGCGTCACGATCTTCCTACGCCACGGCGGTGAGCAGATCACGGTCGCGGGAATCTACAGCCTGGCCTTCGCGGTCTTCGGTGGTTTCGCGGGCATCTACCTGGTGCTCAACCCGTCGGCACAGGTGACCCCGGGGTACCTGCTCGCGGCGGGGTCGATCGCCTACGCCGGCCAGGTTCTGATGTGGGCGATCTTCTGGACCGGCAGCGGCGGCGCTGTCGCCCGCCGGGCCGTGTTCGCCGACCGGCCGTCGGTGTCCACGGTGATCGTCGGTGTGGCACTCATCGCCGGAGCGGTGTTCGTGTTCGGGGGGATCCCGGGCCTCGGGATCGTTTCGGCCGCGTGTGGCTTCGTCGGCGTCGTTCTCGTCGCCGTGGGCACGCAGTGTGCGGGGCCCGGCCGCCGGATGCTGTGGTGCGTACCCTCGATCGCCGCCTTCGCGGTGTACTACACGCACCTGTTCGGCGGGTGGGGGCGCATCGTCGTCGTGTCGCTGGCCATCGCGGTGGTCATGGTGCTCTGCCATCGCCCCGTCGGCCGGTTCGTCAAGCCCGCCATGCTGGTGTCCGTCGGGCCGGGACTCGTCGCGCTGTCCCAGATCCACGGATCCGGGTTCGGATCCGAACTGTCGCGCGAGCGGGGGATCGGATCCGTCGTGAGCCCGCTGGAGTCTTTCGCCGTCCTGCTCGCCCAGCACTTCGACGGGCTGTTGCCCGTCGCGTTCGGGCGCACCTTCCTGGCGGCAGCCGTCGCGCTCGTGCCACGTGCCTTCTGGCCCGACAAGCCGGTCGGCTTCGGCGCCGAACTGGTGCCGTACATATCGCCGGACCTGACCGGCACCGCGCAGTCCGACGCGGCGCTCTTCCAGGGCGAGTGGCTCTTCAACTTCGGCCTTCCCGGCCTGCTGCTGATGGTGCCGGTGACAGGCGTGCTCGTGCGTTGGCTCGACGACCTGTTGGCCCGCGCGACCGCGCGTCCGCTGGGCACGCTGCAGGCCAACCTTCTCTATGCCGCGGTGCTGATCGCGGGCACCGGCGTCATCGATCTCGTGTGGGTCGGAACGTTCAGCTACGCCGCACGCGCCGGCGCGCGGTTGGCCGTACTCGCCGCGGTTCTCGCCGTGGCGCGGCTGTTGCGCGCCCGGTCGGGCGAGACGCTCGAACCGGGCGCCGGACCCGGGTGGCCACCGACGCCTACCGGCGGACTGGTCGACGCCGGGCGATCCGGGTGAGTGCGCCGGTGCGGCAGGTGCTCATGACCTGCGCCGTATTCGAGCCGGGCACCCGCGGCGGCGGGCTGGTGCCGGCGGTCGCCGGTACGGTGGACTCCGCTCCACCGGACGTGGAGATCCGCCTGGTCACGCTCGACCGGGACATCGGCGACACGCATCCCTATCCCGGGCTGTCGGGCCGCTGGGTGTCGCGCGGCCGCGCGCTGGTGTTCTACCTCGCCGCCCGCAGCCCGCATCAGTGGCTGCGGCTGTTCGGTGTGCTGCGTTCCCGGCGCTACGACGTGCTGCACGTCAACGGCGTGTTCGCCCCATTGACCGGCGCGTTCCTGGTCGCCGCCCGTCTGCGCCTGATCCGGTGCCGTCTGCTGCTGGTCTCGCCGCACGGTGAGTGCGCGCCGGGCGCGCTGGCGATCCGTGCCCGGAAGAAGCGGTGGTACCTGCGGTTCCTGCGTGCGCTGCTGCGCGGCGCGGACACCAGGTGGCACGCGAGCACCGCGTTCGAGGCCGCACACATCGCCGCCGTGTTCCCCGGCGCCCGGGTGGTGACCCACCACCTTCCGGTCGACCTGCCCGCGCGGGCCCGGCCACCGGCGTGTGCCCCTGCCGACGTGACCCGGACCGTCTTCCTGAGCCGCATCGCGCCGAAGAAGAACCTCGGTACGGCGCTGCGCGCGCTCCGGTTCGCGACAGGGCCGCTCCACCTCGACGTCTACGGCCCGGTCGAGGACCCCGCGTACTGGGCGCGGTGCGCGGCCCTGATCGACGCGTTGCCGGCGCACGTGACCGTCCGCCACCGCGGCGAGGTACCGCCCGGCGCGGCGATCGACGTCTTCAGCCGCTACGACGCGTTCGTGTTCCCCACGCGCGGGGAGAACTTCGGGTACGTCATCGCGGAGAGCCTCGCGGCATCGTGCCCGGTCATCTGCTCGGCGGAGACGCCGTGGACGTCGGTGCTGGATGCCGGCGGCGGGACGGTCGTCGGCGAGTCGTCGCCGCGGGCATGGGCCGACGTGCTGAACGCGTTCGCCGCGCTGTCACCCGGCGAACGGGCGGTCGCACGGGCGCGGGCCGGCGAGGCGTACGACGCGTGGCGCGCGGAGCGGACGGACGGCAACCTCTTCGCGGGCGCGTGGGCGCGTCAGCCGTCCGGGAGGGTGCGCGTCGGCCCCGGTCGTGGCGTACCGGGCGGTCGGAGATGAACCTGTGAGATCACCACGGAGAATCGCCGTAGTCACGCACGACTGTGACGTCCACACAGGCGTCGACTCCATCACGTCGTGGCTGCGCGACGGCCTGACCGCCACGGGCGACTACGACGTCCACACGCACTATCTGGCGACCTCGTCGCGCGACCGGCGCAGTCGCCGCCTCACCGTGCCGTCGTCCTGGCTGCGCCGGTCGCTGCGCGAGCGCCGGGGCACGGAGCACCGGTGGGGCGCGAACGCGGTCGAGTTCGAGCCCATGCGCTACCGACCGCGCCGCGAGCTGACGGGCGCGTTGGCCGGGTACGACCTCATCCAACTGGTCGTGGGTAGCCCGGTGTGGGGGGTGACGACGGCCAACGCGAGGGTGCCGGTCGTCATGCAGGTGGCCACCCGGTTCGGTTGGGAACGGCCGGTGCAACTGGCCGACCAACCGGTCCTCCCGCGCACCTGGCGGCGGGCGATGACGGCGCTGGTGAGCCGGCACGAGGCAGCCGGCCTCCTGGCCGTCGACACGGTGCTCGTGGAGAACGAGGCGATGTACGGGTGGGCCACCTCGATCGGCCATCCGTCGGTCCGCAAGGCGATGCCCGGGGTGGACACCGACCGGTTCTCGCCCGGCCCGTCGGGTCACCGGCCGACAGGCCACCTGCTGTCCGTGTGCCGCCTCAGCGATCCGCGCAAGGGCCTGCGGCGACTGGTCGACGCGTACGCGGCGATGACGCGTCGTCGATCGTCGGTCCCGCCGCTGGTCATCGCCGGGTACACCGCGCCGCCCGACGAGCTGCGCGGCCGCGTCCGGGAGCTCGGCCTCGACGACCGGGTCGTCGTCAGGACGGACGTCCCCCCGGACGACCTGGTCGAGCTCTACCGCGGAGCGTCGCTGTTCCTGCAGTCGTCGTGGGAGGAGGGCCTGGGCATGTCGGTGATCGAGGCCATGGCGTGTGGCCTGCCCATCGTCGCCACGGAGACGGCCGGCAGCCGGGAGACCGTCGCGCCGGGCGTGAACGGCTGGCTGGTGCCGCAGGAGCCCGCAACCGAGGTGCCGCTGGCCCTGGCCGAGCGGGCGCTGCAGGTCCTCGCGGACTCCTACGACAGCTACTGCGCCCGCAGCCGGGAACGTTGCCTACGCCTGTTCTCCTCGGACGCGGTCCTGCGGCACTTCACCGACGCGTACGACGAGCTGCTGGCCGCCCGGGCTCAGCCGGCGAGCGCGCCCAGGTAGGCCCGGGCGTACGTGGCGGGGTCGTGGCGCCGTGACGCGACCGCGTAGGCCCGCTCGACGAGCCCGGCGCGCAGGGGCGCGTCCGCGCTGAGCCGGGTGAGGACGGCCGCGAGGCTGTGCGCGTCGCCGGCGGCGTAGACCATGCCGGTCTCCAGATGCTCGACCAGTTCCGCGGCGCCGCCCTGGTCGGGCACCACGGCCACGACGCCGGCCAGCTGCGCCTCGACGATCGTCCGGCCCATGGCCTCCTGCGGGTTGGCCACGACCAGGATGTCGATGCCGTCCATCGCCCGGGCCCGGTCCACCCGGGCCTGAATGACGTGGCGGTCGGGCAGCAGCCGCACGCACAGGTCCTGCACCCGCTGCCGGTACCCGGTGCGGCTGTCCGCGCGGTCGCCGCGGATGACCAGCTCCAGGTGCGCGGGCGCCGCGCTGACCGCCTCGATGACGACCGGGTGGTTCTTCTCGGGGTCGATCCGGCCGACGATCCCGACGACGCGACCCGCGTTCGCCCGGCGGGTGGCCTGCGTGGGCGCCCGGACCGGTCGGTAGATCGTGGTGGAGTCGACCGGGAGGTCCGCGAGGCTCGCGGCGACGTAGTCGCTCACCGAGATGACGGTGTCCATGCGGGGCGCGAACCAGCGCAGCACCCGGGAGGCCCGTGGGGTGGAGATCTTGTCGTGGAGGTCGAGCACCATGCGCTGACCCCGCCGCTGGACGAGCTTGACCAGGCTGCCCGGGATCACCAGGTGGAAGTTCTCCAGGACCACCACGTCGTGCGCCAGCAGGAGCCGGCTGTGGCGCAGCAGCCAGAGCATGTCGTGCAGGCGGGGCAACCGCTGGACGCGGCGCTTGTCGAGGGCCAGCACCACGGTCGGCCCGACCTCGGTCGCCCACCGCTGTGCGAGCGGTTCGCTGCGGCACAGCAGGGTCTGTCGCACGTGCCCGCGGGCCGCGGACGCGAGCGTCAGGACGCTCTCCTCGGCTCCCCACCAGTCGCGTGACGCGGTGACGAAGACGACGGAGGACACAGCGGCGGTGCGGCCGGACATGTCCCTTCAACGAGCCACCTCGGGCCATGGTGCCGTGACCAGGCAGGACATCTGATCGTTCACCAAAATTAAGGTGTCGGGCAGATGGGGGCTCCCGTGACGTTGACCGAGGCCGTCGCGTCGTTGGCGAAGAACGCGGTGCGCGTCGCGCTGGAGCGCCTCTTCCCGGTGGTGCCGACGCTGCGCCAGCGGGTCGTGCACGGCTACCCCGTGCACGAGGGCAACAGCGTCGAGGTCGTGCGATGGCTCGCCGACAACTATCCGGGCCGCGTCTACTGGCTCGTCGACCGCGGCGCCGACGTGCGGTGGCTGCTGCGCGGCACCCGCGAGCCGCAGCGCGTGCGGCTGCTGCCGCCGCGCAGCGTGCGGGCCCTGCTGGCGTACGTTCTCGCGGAGCAGGTCTACTTCACCCACGGCCTGTTCCAGTGTCCACAGCCCCGCGGTCGGCGGGTGTTCATCAACCTCTGGCACGGCGACGGGCCCAAACCCAGCTCGCGGCTCGACGCGCCGCGCCGCCCGCGCAGCACGCTGCTGGTGGCCGGAACCCGGGTGTACGGCCTGGAGAAGGCGGCGGCGTTCGGCACGCCGCCACACCAGCTCGTCGTCTGCGGCAACCCCCGCATCGACCAGCTCGCCCGGCCGATCTCGGACGGGCAGCTCGGGCGGCTGGGCATCGCGCCGGACCGGCCGTTCATCGTGTGGGCACCGACCTTCCGCCGGGCGACGGTCGCCGGCAGTGCCGGGTGGTCCGACGCGCCGACCCTGAGCAGCACCCTCGCCGACCCCGGGGAGGTGCGCGGGATCGCGCGTATCGTCGACGGGTTCGGGCTTCAGCTTGTCGTCAAGCCCCATCCGCTCGACGCCGACGACTACGGCCGCTACGGCATGCCGGTCGTCACGGACCGCGAACTGGCCGCGTGCGAGGCGACGCTGGGCGGGTTCCTGGCCCGCAGCGCGGCCCTGGTCACCGACTACTCCAGCATCTGGATCGACTACCTCCCGTTGGACCGGCCCATCGCCTACTTCTGTCCGGACCTCGAGGCGTACACGGAAGGTCGGGGCCTCAGCCACCGCGGCATCGAGTCCAGCGGCGCCGGGCCGATGCTGCGTCACGCGGAGGACTTCCGCGCGTTCTGCGCGGCGATCCGGGCCGACCGCACCACCGGTGCCGACGTGCGGCGGGCCCGCATCGACGACCTCGGCGTCGTCGTGCAGTTCGGCGCCACCCGCCGACTGTTCGAGGCTGTGGACGGACGCCCCGTGACCAGGTGATACGTAAGATCGTTGAGCCAACGCGGACGTCCGAGCGCGGAGGCGGTGGGTCATGGGCATCGGGGTGGCGGGGTGCCGGGCGCTGATCACCGGGGGCACGGGCTCGTTCGGGTGCACGATGGTGCGCCGGCTGCTCGACGGCGACGCGGCCGAGGTGCGCGTGCTCAGCCGCGACGAGGCCAAGCAGGACGCGATGCGCCGCCAGCTGAGCGACGAGCGGGTGCGCTACCACGTCGGTGACGTGCGCGACCGCGCCAGCGTCGACCGGGCCGTGCGCGACGTCGACTTCGTGTTCCACGCGGCCGCGCTCAAGCAGGTGCCCTCGTGCGAGTTCTTCCCGCTGGAGGCCGTGCGCACCAACGTGCTCGGCAGCGCGAACGTCATCGACGCGGCCGAGGCCGCCGGCGTGCGCTCGGTCGTCATGCTCAGCACCGACAAGGCCGTCGCGCCGGTCAACGCCATGGGCATGACCAAGGCCCTCATGGAGAAGGTGGCGCAGGCGCACGCCCGGGACAACCCGAACAGCCCCACGACCGTGTCCTGCGTGCGCTACGGCAACGTGATGTACTCCCGCGGCTCCGTCATCCCGCTGTTCATCGAGCAGATCCGGGCGGGCCAGTCGCCGACCGTCACCGACCCGACGATGACCCGGTTCCTCATGTCGCTGCCCGAGTCCGTGGCGCTGGTGGAGCACGCCTTCACACACGCCCGACCGGGCGACGTGTTCATCCACAAGGCGGCGGCCAGCACCGTCGGCGACCTGGCCGCGGCGCTGTGCCAGCTCTTCGGCGCCCCCGAGAAGATCGAAATTCTGGGCGTACGCCACGGCGAGAAGCTGCACGAGACGCTCGCCGGCCGTGAGGAACTCGCCCGCGCGCAGGACTTCGGTGGGTACCTGCGGGTGCCGGTCGACTGCCGGGACCTCAACTACGCGCTCTACTTCCATGACGGTGACCCGACCGGCCTCGCGGCGACGGACTTCACCTCCGCGAACGCGCGCCGGCTCGCCGTACCCGAGATTGTGGAGCTGTTGCGCGCGCTGCCGCAGGTGCGCGCGGAGCTTGCCGCCCACGACCCGGCGCTGGCGTCATGAGGCTCGCCGTCACCGGGGCGGGCGGCTTCCTCGGGTGGCACGTGCGCGTGCTGGCGCGGGCGCTCGGCTGGCCGGAACCGGTGGCGGTGGCACGCGCCGAGCTGGCCGACCCGGCGGCCGTCGCTGCCCGGCTCGACGGCGCCGACCGCCTGGTGCACCTGGCGGGCGTGAACCGCTCCGGCGACGGGCGCATCGCGCACGACAACGTGGCGTTGGCCCGGGCGGTGGGACGCGGGCTGCGCCGGTGCGCCGCGCCGCCCAAGACGGTCGTCTACGCCAACTCGCTGCACGCCGGCAACGGCACCCCCTACGGGGACGCGAAGGCCGCGGCCGCCGCCGTCCTGGCCGAGGCGTGCGTCGACGTCGACTTCGTCGACCTGCGGATGCCGCGCGTGTACGGCGAGCACGGGCGGCCGTTCGGTGCCTCGGTCGTCGCGACGGTGTGCTACCAGTTGGCCCACGACGCGGTGCCGACCGTGCCGCCCGACCAGGTGCACGAACTGGCGCACGCCACGGACGCGGCGGCCGCGCTCGTCGACGCCGGCCCCGGCGGTTGCTGGGACACCCGCATGCCGGTCCTGCGGCTCACCGGGCACGAGCTGGCGGAGCGGCTCACCGCCATGGCGCGGACGTACCGGCTCGGCGAGATACCCGCGCTGACCGACCGGCACGACGTGCGGCTGTTCAACACGTACCGGTCGATGTGCTTTCCCAGGAGGTACCCGATGCCGCTGGTGCGGCACGCGGACGCGCGGGGTGACCTGGTCGAGCTGGTGCGCTCGCACGGCGGCGCGGGGCAGGCGTTCTGCTCGACGAGCCGGCCCGGCGTCGTCCGGGGCGAGCACTTCCACCTCGCGAAGGTCGAACGCTTCGCGGTGCTGCGCGGCACCGGCGAGATCGCGCTGCGTCGGGTCGGCGAGCGCGGCGTCGTGCGGTTCGCGGTCAGCGGTGATCACCCCGTCGTGGTCGACATGCCCAGCATGTGGGCGCACCGGATCACCAACACCGGCCCGGACGAGCTGTTGACGGCCTTCTGGGCCAACGAGATCTACGACCCGTCGCAACCGGACACGTACCCCGAACCGGTGGGACCGGCCCCGGCGGTGGCCGCGTGAGGATCGGCATGATCACGGAGTGGTTCCCGCCCGAGCCCGCGTTCATCCCGGGCGGCCTCGCCCCGGAGCTGGCCGCCCGCGGCCACGATGTGCGGGTGCTGACCGGCTTCCCGGCGTACCCGCTGGGCCGCACGTATCCGGGCCACCGGCAGCGGTGGCGGCACGTGGAGTCCGGGGCGGTCGGTGCGGGGACACTGACCGTCCGGCGCGTTCCCGCGTACCCGAGCCACGACCTCTCGGCGGCCCGGCGCAGCCTCACCTATCTGTCCTTCGCGGCGACGAGCGCGATCGCGGCCAGGAGCTTCCTGCGCGACGTCGACGTCGTGTACGTCCATCACCCGCCGGCCACCGCGTACGCGGCGGCGCTCGCGCTGGGCCGGGTGCCGACCGTCGTCCACGTGCAGGACATGTGGCCGGAATCGGTGACCGCCTCGGGCATGACCCCCGGCGGGCGGGCGGGTGCCGCGCTCTACCGGACGCTGGACGCCACCATGCGCGGCATCTACCGCAGGGCCGACCAGCTCATCGCGATCTCGCCGACCATGGCGGACGTGCTGGTGCGGCGCGGCGCCGATCCGGGCCGGACCCGCGTCGTGCTCAACTGGGCCGAGGAGGGCAACCTCCGCCCGGTGCACCTCACCGCCGCGGAGCGCGCCGAGCTGGTCGCGCCGGAGAAGTGCACGGTGCTGTTCGCCGGCAACATCGGCGAGTTCCAGCGGGTCGAGACGGCGATCCGCGCGGCCGCCGCGACCCCCGGCGTCGACCTCGTGTTCGTGGGCTCCGGCACGCGCGAGGCCGCCGCACGGGCGTACGCGGCGCAGCTCGGCGCGACCAACGTGCGGTTCCTCGGTCGGCGGCCGGTGCAGGAGATGGCGCGCATCTCCGCGGCGGCGGACTTCCACCTGGTCATCCTCCGGGACCTGCCCGTCTTCCGGGGCATGATCCCGTCGAAGGTGCAGGCGGCGTTGTGCTGCGGCGCACCGTTGATCGTCTCGGTGGCGGGTGACTGCGCGGAGCTGGTGACCACGGCGCGGCTCGGGTTCGCGTGTCCGCCGGAGGACTGGCAGGCCCTCGCCGCCGCGTTCGCCGCCGCGGCCGCCACGCCGGCCGCCGAGCGGGCCGGGATGGTCGAGCGCGCCCTGCGGACGTACGCCGAGCGCATGTCGCTGCGGTCCGGGGCGGACCAGATCGAGGACGTGCTGACGAAAGCGGTGGGCCCGCGCCCGAGGACCCGGAGGGAGCGCTCGAGACCATGAAACGTTCTTCTGTTCCGGTGGCCGCGACGGGGTTGGGCGGGCTGGTCGGCAGCCGGGTCCGGGCCGGCACGGCCGGCGAGGTGGACTGGCTGCCGCTCCAGGTCGACATCCGCGAACCCGACGCGACGCTCACGCGCGTGGCCGCGACGCCCGCCGACGTGGTGGTCAACTTCGCCGCGTTCACGGACGTGTCGGCCGCGTACGCGCAACGCGGTCGCGAGGACGGCCCCTGCTTCCGGACGAACGTCCTCGGCGCCCGGCACCTGGCGCGGGCCTGCGCGCGGGCCGGCAAGCACCTGGTGCACATCTCCACCGACTACGTCTTCGCCGGCGACCGCGCGGGCGTCTACACCGAGGATGAGCCCGGCGACGCGACCGAGGACTGGTACGGCTTCACGAAGCGCCTCGCGGAGGACGAGATCCGCGCGCGGTGCGACGGCGCCGCGATCGTCCGCATCGCGGCGCCCTTCTCCGCCCTGCCCGGGGTGAAGGAGGAGGTGGTCGGCGCCGTCCTGCGCCAGTTGGGCGAGCGGACCCTCCCGCCGATGTTCGTCGACCGGGTGTTCACCCCGACGTGCATCGAGGACCTCGCCGCACTTCTGGTGGCGGTCATCCGCGGCCGGGTCGCGGGGACCTTCCACGCGGTGACCACCCAGCCTCTCTCGCCCTACGACTTCGCCGTCCTGATCGCGGACGCCTACGGGCGGGACGCGGGGCGGGTGCGCCGGGGCGAGCTCGCCGACTATCTGAGCCGGGGCGGCCGGCCGTACCCGCGACGACTCGCGCTCGCCAACGCGGCGACCGGGGACCGTCTCGGCGTGTCCCTCCGGGACGTCCCGACCTGCCTCGCGGCGATGCGGGCGACGGCGATGACGGGAACCGCCGCGTGCCGAGGGTGATGACGGTGGTGGGCACCCGGCCGGAGATCATCCGGCTGTCGCGGGTGCTGACCCGCCTCGACGCGACCGTCGACCACGTGCTGGTGCACACGGGACAGAACTGGGACCCGTACCTGTCGGACGTGTTCTTCACCGAGCTGCGCCTGCGCGCGCCGGACCGGCTGCTGCGGGTGGACACCGCGTCGCTGGGGCGGGTGCTCGGCGGCGTGCTCGTCGGCGTGGAGGAGGCGATCCGCGAGGTGCGCCCCGACGCGCTGCTCGTGCTGGGCGACACGAACAGCTGCGTCGCGGCGCTCATGGCCCGCCGGATGGGCGTGCCGGTCTACCACATGGAGGCCGGCAACCGCTGCTTCGACCTCAACGTGCCGGAGGAGACCAACCGCCGGCTCGTCGACCACGTGTCGGACTTCAACCTCGTCTACACCGAGCACGCCCGGCGCAACCTGCTCGCCGAGGGCCTGCACCCGCGCCGGATCCTGCACACCGGCTCGCCGATGCGCGAGGTGCTGGCGCACTACCGGCCCGACATCGAGGCCTCGACGGTCCTGGACCGGCTCGTGCTCGACCCGGGGGAGTACTTCGTGGTCAGCGCCCACCGCGAGGAGAACGTCGACCACCCGGACCGGCTGCGCCGGCTGCTCGACTGCCTGCGCGCCGTGCGCGAACGCTGGGGGCTGCCGGTGCTCGTGTCGACCCATCCGCGTACCCGCAAGCGACTGGAGGCGGGCGCGGGCATCGCGCTCGACGGCGTGGTGTTCCACGAGCCGTTCGGCTTCCTCGACTACGTGAAGCTGCAGACCCGGGCGCGGTGCGTCCTGTCCGACAGCGGCACGGTCAGCGAGGAGGCCGCGATCCTCGGCTTCCCGGCCGTCACGCTGCGCGAGTCGATCGAGCGGCCGGAGGCCCTCGACGCCGGCGGCATCATCATGACCGGCCTGGAACCGCCCGGCGTCCTCGACGCCGTCGAGGTCACGGTGGCGCAGGTCGCCGCCGACGGGGTGCCGTGCCCCGCGGACTACGAGGTGCCCGACACGTCCCGACGCGTCGTCGACTTCATCCTCTCCACGGTGCGCCGCCACCACGAGTGGGCGGGCCTGCGGCGCAGGGAGGTGGGGTCGTGATCCGGGTGCTGCTGCGGGCGGTGGCGCTGCTGGACCGGCGCTCCCGCGCCGGGTTCGTGCTGTCCGTCCCCTTGTCGGCGGCGGTGATGCTGCTGGAGTTGGGCGGGTTCGCTGCGCTCGCGGCCACCGTGCAGGTGCTCGCGGTGCCCGGCCTGCTGACCGACGGCAACCCGGGCACGCTGGTCGGGGCGCTCCAGTCCGTCGTCGGGCCGGTCACCCCCGGCACGTTCGTGGCCGTGGTCGGCGGCGCGACGGTGGCGTTGCTGCTGCTGCGCGGCCTGGCCGCGTCGGCACTGTCGTACTGGCAGTCCGGGCTGGTGGCGCGGGCCGAGGCGCGCCTGTCGACGCGGCTGTTCCGGTCGTTCTTGGGCGCAGACTTCCAGTTCCACCTGCAGCACCACTCGGCCGACCTGGTCCGCACCATGAACACGTCGGTGCGGTCGGTCACGCTGCGCGTCGTCCAGCCGGGCACCTCGATGATCACCGAGGCTACGATGATCACCGGCCTCGGCGTGGCGCTGCTCGTCATGGAGCCGCTGCCGGCGCTGGCCGCGATCAGCGTGCTGGGCCTGTCGACCGGGATCTACCTGCTGCTCCTGCGGCGGACCGCACGTCGCGTCGGGGTCAACGACGAGCGGCAGGCCGCCGCCATCCAGCGGATCATCCAGGAGGGCCTCGGCGCGGTGAAGGTGCTGACCGTACTCGGCCGCCGCGACCACGTGGCGGGCCGGTTCGTCGACGCGCGCGCCGAGTCCGCCGAGACGGTCCGCACCGTCCTGTTCATGAGCACCACCCTGCGGTACTACCTGGAGTCGGTGGTCCTGCTGCTCGCCGCGGCCGTCACCGCCACCGCGATGATCGAGGGTCGCGCGTCGGGCCTGGCCTCGATCGGGATCCTGCTCGCCGGCTGCATGCGGCTGCTGCCCTCGGTGCAGCGCTTCGCCGCCGGGTGGAACACGGTCCGCGTGGGGGCCGGCGGCGTCGACACGCTGGAGGCGGCCCTCGCCGCGGTGGCGGCCAGCCGGCACCCGACCGCGCCGGAGCGCGGGCAAGCGGAGCCGCTGCGGCCGTTCGCCCACGCGATCGAGCTGCGCGACGTCAGCTTCCGCTACCCGGACCGCGCCGTGGACGCGCTGTCGTCGGTGAGCCTGCGGGTGCGCCACGGCGAGTCGGTGGGCATCGTGGGCCGCTCCGGCTCGGGCAAGACGACGCTGGTGGACGTGCTGATCGGCCTGCTCCGACCGGATACGGGCGGCCTGTACGTCGACGGCGTACGGGTCACGGACGCGAACCTGGCGGGCTGGCACGCCCAGATCGGGTACGTCCCGCAGGAGACCGTGATCGTCGACGACACGGTGCGGCACAACGTGGCCCTCGGCCTGGCCGCCGACCAGATCGACGACCGGCGGGTGCGGCACGCCCTGGACCAGGCGCAGCTGCTCGACACCGTGCTGGGCCTGCCCGACGGGCTCGACACCCGGATGGGCGAGCGGGGCGTACGCATGTCGCAGGGCCAGCGCCAGCGGATCGGCATCGCCCGCGCGCTCTACCACCAGCCGCGGGTCGTCGTCCTCGACGAGGCCACGGCGGCCCTGGACAGCGCGACGGAGGCGCAGATCGTGGCCACGTTGGAGCGGCTGCGGGGCGAGCTGACGTTCATCATCATCGCGCACCGGCTGTCCACGGTGGAGCGTTGCGACACCCTGATCCGGCTGGAGCACGGCCGGGTCGCGGCGGTCGGCGCGTTCGATACGGTGACCATGCCGGTTGGGGCCCGGGCGGCGGCCGGCGGGGCCGGCGCGTGACGGATCCCGGCACGCCGGGCGGCGACGCGCCACCTCCACCGCGTCC
>NZ_BAAALT010000176.1:0-1037 GCF_039528515.1 Luedemannella flava | reverse complement strand
GCGCGATGACCTCACTCGCAAGCAGCGCCGGGAGATCGCCGAGACGCTCTCGACTCGAGCCGTCAGTTTCGACCTGGAGTCTTCAGTCACGGTGACGAAAAAGGGGGACGCGTGACGATGGCGATCGACGAGATCCTCAAAGATGCCGAACGTAAACAGCGACGAGAACTCGAGCAGATGGCGAGGAAGGCAACTGAACTCCGCACCCGACTGCCGCGACTCGTTGAGGAAGCAGTGATGAACGAACGCGTTCGCATCGCCGTCGAACTGGCAGACACGGACTTGTCCCACAGGGAGATCGCCGAGGCCGTCGACCAAAGCCCGGCGTGGGTCTCTCAGAAGGTGGCCGAGAGCAGGGAGAACTCGGACCCATGAACGACCTCTATCATAAAGTCTGGTGTGAGTCGTTACTATCTCTCACTTCGTCTGACGAGATCGATGAGACGGCCGACACACTTCGGAGGGTTGCAGACGACCTCGAAGACCTCCCCGAGAAGAAGATCGAGGATGCGATCAACGTCGATGCAGTTGATGTGATGCACGCGCTCGAACAACCGGCTCGCATGGCCGACAACGAGGTGGAGACGGACCGATGAACCGTCACAAATGGGCGCTTTGGGCGGCAACGACCGTGATATTCGCCTCGCTGATATTCGAACGGCATTCGGTCGGAATCGCCGCGTTCGTCGCGTATCTCGCGTTCCTGTACATCGATCAGCCGATGTCCGTTACCGGAGGGAACACGGACCGATGACGGAACTACTCACGCGGTCGGACTGTCTGTACTGCGGCGGGTCGATAGTTGACCGAGTAGCCGCTGACCCCGGTGTCTGTATCGNCCGATACCGGGGGTCAGTCAGAAAATGTCTGAAATCGCTATTTTCGCCTGCTCGGTTCCGCGGTGATCGCCGCCACCGTGCCACTTGAGCAGGGGAAGGCTCGCCGATTTCACCATTTTGTCCTTGACGATCGTGCAACCGGAGCGACCGTGTGGCCGGTAGACGACGAAACAGTACCAGCCGTCCGCTCGCCGGAGC
>NZ_BAAALT010000175.1:0-3559 GCF_039528515.1 Luedemannella flava | reverse complement strand
ACCGGCCCCCGGGCCGGCGGGCCGGGGCGGCGGCCGTGGCGTGACCGGCACGGTCGCGGGCTGCGCGGCCGGCTGGTGCCGGCGTCGGTGCCCCTGTCCCGTACCCGGGCGGAGATCTTCGACGACCTCGTCCTGGACACGGTCGAGGAGCTGGAGCGGCGCTACGCCCGCGAGCTGGCCGGGATCGAGTTCGCGGTCGAGGACGTGCCGCCCGACCTCAACGTCTACGACACGGATGTGCTGGAGGACGGCGACGTCCCGCTCGCCCGGCTGCTGCCGGGGCGGCCGGGGCGCACCGCCATGCCGGCCCGCATCGTGCTGTACCGGCGGCCGCTGGAATACCGCGCGGCCGACCGGGACGAGCTCGCGGATCTGGTCCACGACGTGATCATCGAGCAGGTGGCGAACCTGCTGGGCGTCGATCCCGAGGACATCGAGAACGACTGACAGCGTTAGCGGCTGAATCGTCAGGGGCGCGCCCACCGGGCGCGCCCCTCGCTATATCTCAGGCCGCTCGGCGCTTGAGCCGGCGGCGCTCCCGCTCCGAGAGCCCGCCCCAGATACCGAACCGCTCGTCGTGCCCGAGCGCGTACTCCAGGCACTCGGCCTTCACATCGCACCGCGAGCAGATTCGCTTCGCCTCGCGGGTCGAACCACCCTTTTCGGGGAAGAACGCCTCCGGGTCAGTCTGCGAGCAGAGCGCCCGCTCCTGCCACTCCGGGGCGTTACCCAACAGATCCGCCAGGATCAGTCGGCCGCCATCCATCTGTTGCCTCCTTGCCGTGCGCCGGGCTAACCCGACGCAACCCCCACGCCAAAAAGAGGACGCGTAAATCCACAACGAGACGATTTGCACCGTCCCGTCAAAATACCCCCGGTGAAATTACACGCGTGTCATACATGCGCCGTCAAGCGGAACCTGATAAATAGGCCAGCTCACCGGCGCGCCGCCGCGCGACTCGCGGTAATCCACGGGTCACCCAGCGAAGTCCCTGGTGAAGAGCCCAGTTGGTACTGGTGAAGAGCGGTGCCCTCCCCCGGCGGGTGAGCCGGTCGGTCGGTGTGGGTCGCGCTCGACACGTCTATATCGAGCGAGCCGCGCCATGGGTAACGGCGCCGGCAATCCGACACGCCGTAGTGCGCGGATTTTTTCAGGCGGGCTCGCTGTCGCGGGTTTCCACGGGGTCCTGCGGGAGGTCACCATCGCTACGCGTTACCCGCTGATGCGCGATCCACGCGTCGATCCGCTCCCACCAGTCGAACAACCACGGCACCAGCGCCTCATGGGTACGCGGGACGTCCGTGGCGACGACCCGCCACCAGCGCGCCCTGATGACCGTCTCCATCGGCAGTCCACGCCAGACGTCCGCGACCGTGACCAGGTCGTCGAGGCCGGTGTGCGCCACGAAGATGACGTCGGCGTCGGGGGCGGCCGTCAGCGCCGCCGTCACGCCGCCCGACCGCGGCGGCAGCAGGTTGGTCATGCGGCGGGCCCGCCACGCGTCGGCGTAGCGTCTGCGCTGCTCCAGGCGCTGGATGCCGAGCTTCCACCGGGTCCGGGTGAAGTTCCCACCCTCGGGGAAGATGACCAGCGCGCCGTCGGTGCCGAGCCCGGCCGCGAGCCGCCGGATCTCCCCGAGTACGGCCGACTCGCGGACGTGTCCACTGTCGGCACCCGCGCCGGCGTCCTCATCCACGTTCGGCGCGACGCCCGCGTGGCGGGGGCGGACGAAGGCGTGCGGCAGGCGGTTGATGACCACGTCGATGCTGGGATCTAGCTGCAGCGCGGCCTTCATGACGATGCGCGGGCGGCGCTGGTAGAGGTTGAGCAGGTGGTGCACGAGCAGGAAGCTGTCGCCCGGGCCCGCGTGCCGGCTCAGCACGATCACCGGGCGGGCCAGCCGGGCGCGCAACTCGTCCGGGGTGTGCTCCGGCTCGTCGATCTCGACGCGCAGGTCGAAGACCTTGGTGGCGATCGCGAAGATCCGGGCGAGGAACCAGCCCATCAGCGCGTAGTGACGCTCCTGGTAGAGGGTGGACCGGATCCGGCCGCCGAACCCGCTGGACACCCACATGCCGAGGCAGGCCAGCAGGGCCATCGCCTCCATCAGCGCCCACACCACGGCGAACCAGACCAACCGCATGGTGCGCCGGCGGCCGTACCGGGAGGGCAGCAGCAGGGACAGCAGCAACAGCAGCGGGCTGAGCAGCAGCAGGGTCAACGCCAGCACGATGACGAGCGGTGCGACGACCAGGCGGCGTACCAGCTTCGGCGGCAGCATGGCGCTCAGCGCCCGTGCTCGGCGAGATGGTGCTCCGCGAGGTAGCGGGACGTGGCCTCGTAGGCCCGGTCGATCTGCCGGTCGACCCGCCCGAAGTCCTTGTAGCGCCACTGGCTCAGCTCGCCGGACCGGTTGGCGCCGCTCGCCGCCCGGCGGGTCGCCAGCCGGCCCGTGGGCACCCGCGCGGGCGACCTCCCGTTGGCCTCGGCCTGCACACCGCCGTTGGTCCGGTCCCCGCCGGGCTGGTCCCCGCCGGGCTGGTCCCCGCCCGGTCTATCGCCGTTGGTGCTGCTCTCGGGCTCGGCGAAGCCGGCCGGCAGGACGTGCGCGTGGACGCCCTTGGGCAGGGTCGCCATCTCCTCGACGAAGCGGTGCCGGCGGGCGATCTCGAACGAGACCAGCCCGACCTCCCAGGGCCGGCGGGGCGGGCGCAGCGGCTGCTCGATGCGGCCCACGTGCAGGACGTAGATCCGGGTCGCGCCGAGCTGCACCGCCCGGCCGACCGGGATGCTGTGCACCAGGCCGCCGTCGAAGAAGTGCTCGTCGCCGATGCGGACCGGCGGCAGCAGCCCCGGGACGGCCGCCGAGGCCAGGACGGCCGGCACGAGCTCACCCTCGCCGAACCAGTGCGCGGCGGCCCGCTCGACGCAGGCGGCCACGCACTGGAACGGCACCGCCAGGTCGGCGAAGTCGCGCGCCGGCAGCTCGTCCTCGATAAGACGGCGCAGCGGCGCGTTCGCGTGGATGTGGGTGCCCGACCGGGCGAGCGTGTTGAGCCGGGTGAACAGCGAGCCGGCGAACGCCGTGCGGACCACCTGGGAGCGCCACACCTCGGCGAGCCGCTCGGCGGCGCCCGCCGGGTCGTGCGCGACGAAGACGCCGTTGATCGCGCCGATGGACGTGCCGACGACCAGGTCGGGCCGGATGTCGGCCTCCGCCAGGGCGCGCAGCATGCCGACCTCGCTGGCGCCCAGCACACCGCCACCGCCCAGGACGAACGCCGTACGCACCTCAGCGCGGACCGCCATGCCGCAACCCTAGTACGCCGAAGGCCCGTCCGGCGCCGCCCGCGGAGCACCCGGCGCCGAACGTCCACCGCGACGCGGAGAACCTTCCGCGCGACCGGCTACGCCTGCTTCTCCGCCTCGCCCGACTCGACGATCGTCGGCTCGCTGGGCGCCACGATCCTCGGCGCTGCCGGGGGCACGAACGGGGACGCGGCTGCCGGCGGCCCGGGGGCGGCGGCCGGCGGCACGGGTGGGGCGGCCGGCGGCGCG
>NZ_BAAALT010000174.1:0-26918 GCF_039528515.1 Luedemannella flava | reverse complement strand
CGACGCCACCGCGCTGCCCGCCGGGCCGACGTCGGCGCCCGCCGGTCCGCCGGCCCCGCCGCTGGTGCTGAGCCGGGCCCGCGAGGCGCGCGCGAAGGCGCCGCTGTTCGAGGTCGACCTCGCGTCGATTCCTGAACTGACCTCGCTGGGCGCCGTGCCGCCCCTGCCGCCGGCCTCGGACGACCGGCCCGCGATGCCGCAACTGCCGGCGATCCCGATGCAGACCCGACCCGCCGAGCCGGTCGTCCCCCGCGCCTCCGCCGACGAGGAGCCCACGCACCAGATCGTGGTGGGCGACCGCACCGGGATGCCCCGCGGCTAACCCGCTTGGAGCCCTCCGACCTGCTCAGGCAGGATCAGCAGCATGCGACCAGTTGAGATCCACGAGGCCGGCCTCCTGCTGCGTCCCTGGCAACCGGACGACGCGGACGCGGTCTACCGGGCCTGCCAGGATCCGGCGATCCAGCGCTGGACGATGGTCCCGGTGCCGTACGAGCGCCACCACGCGGAGCAGTTCACCGGGACCGCGCTCGACAGGTGGGCGCTGGGCCGCGACGCCCCGCTCGGCGTCTTCGACGCCGCCACCGGCGAGGTGCTCGGCTCGTGCGGCCTCGTCGCGCTCGACGAGGCGGCGGGCTGGGGCGAGATCGGCTACTGGGTCGCGCCGTGGGCGCGCGGCCGGGGCGTGGGCACGCACGCCGCCCGGGCCACGGCCCGTTGGGCGCTCAACTCGCTGGGGCTGCGCCGGCTGGTCTGGCAGGCCGAGGTCGGCAACCACTACTCCCGCCTGGTCGCCACCCGCATCGGCGTACGCGTGGAAGGGCTGCTGCGGCGCGGGTTGCCCGGCCGGGACGGCTGGGTCGACGGCTGGACGGGCAGCCTGCTCCCCGGTGAGCTGCGCGAGACCGACGACTGGGTGCCGGCCTTCGTGGCCCGCCGCGCGGCCGCGTTCACCGGGCCGCAGCCCACCCTGACGACGACCACACGCGCAGGGGTGACCATCTCGCTGCGCGCGCCCGCCGGGCGCGACCTGGACGACATCGTGGCGGCGTGCCGCGACCCCGAGTCGATCCGGTGGACCACCGTCCCCCGGCCGTACACGCGCGCGGACGGGGAGTTCTTCGTCCACGGGCACGCGGTCGCCCAGTGGACCGCCGGAACGGGCATGGTGTGCGCCGTCACCGACACGACGGACCGCTTCGCGGGCTCGATGGAGCTGCGCATCGCCCCCGACCGGCCGGAACTCGGCGACGTCGGGTTCCTCATGGCGCCCTGGGCCCGGGGCCGCGGCTACGGCTCGGCCGCGCTGCGCGCGCTGACCCGGTGGGGCATCGAGGAGTGCGGCCTGGGGCGCATCGAGTGGCGGGCGTACGTGGGCAACGACGACTCTCGCCGGCTGGCCGAGGCCGCCGGCTTCGTCGTCGAGGGGATCGGGCGCGACGCGTGCCGCGCCCGCGACGGCCTCGTGGACGCCTGGCAGGGCGCGCTGGTGCCGGCGGACGTACTCGCGCCGGGCGGTGCGCGGAAGGGCCGCCGCGATGCCGACTGACGGTGCCGGGACGCCGGCGGGCGACTGGTTGTGGGCTGACGCGCTGCCGGGCGACGGCGTGCTGCTGCGGCCGTTCCGGGAGTCCGACGCCGACGACGTGACGGCCGGGTGCGCCGACCCGCTGACCCGACGGTTCCTGCCGGCGCTGCCGGACCCGTACACCCGGGCGGACGCCCTCTGGTGGATCACCGAGGCGGCGCCGGCGGCCTTCACGAAGGGCGGGGCCGCGTTCGCGGTCGCCGACCCGGCCACCGGACGGTTGCTGGGCACCGTCGGGATCAGCCGCCACCGGCCGGAGGACACCGGCAGCGCCGAGATCGGCTACTGGGTGGGGCCGTGGGCGCGGGGTCGGGGCGTCGCGACGGCGGCCGCGCGCACGCTGGCCGCGCACGCGGTGCGGCGCGGCGTGGTCCGCCTCGAGCTGCGCACCGCCTGGGAGAACGTGGCCAGCCAACGGGTGGCGCTGGGCGCCGGCTTCGCCCGGGAGGGCGTGGCGCGCGACGCGGGCCGGTTCCCCGACGGGTCCCGGTACGACCAGATCGTCTGGGTCCGCCTGGCCGCCGACCCCGGCACCCCGACGCCGCGCCTGCTGCCCGACCTGCCGGGAGCCCACGCGCCGCCGCGCCGCGCGTTGACCGACGGCGTGGTGTCGCTGCGCCCGCTCGGGCCCGACGACGCCGAGGACACGTACACGCTGCGCCGGGAGCCCGACGTGTACGCCCGGTCGGTGCCGCCCGTGCCGCCGTCCGCGGACGAGGTGGCCCGGGTGTGCGCCCGCGCGCAGGCCCGCTGGCTGGCCGGCGACACGGCCGCGTTCACCGTGCGCGATGCCGCCACCGACGCGTACGCCGGCGAGATCGCCCTGTACTTCCAGGAGCCCGTCACCGGTCAGGCGATGATCGGGTACAGCATCGCGGCGGACGCGCGCGGGCGCGGGTACGCGACCCGCGCGGCGCGCCTCGTGGCCGCCTGGGCCTTCGACGTGGCCGGCATCGACCGGCTCATCGCGGGCACGGCGCCCGACAACGTCGGCTCGCAGCGGGTGCTGGAACACGCCGGCTTCCGTCGCGAGGGCTTCCAGCGGGCCCGGCTGCCCGGCGCCCCCGGAGCGCCCCGCGTCGACGACATCCTCTACGCGCTGCTGCCGGACGACCTCGCGTAGGTCTCAGGCGCGACGTCGCCAGCGGTCTCCGCGTCGGGACCGCTGGCGGACGCGCCCATGGTCAACGACTGACGCCGACCCATTCGCTGAGGCTGATGACCCCGTAGTCGTAGCCCTTGCGGCGCCGGTAGACGACGCTCGGGCGACTGGTCTCCTTGTCGAAGAACAGATAGAAGTCGTGGCCGACGAGCTCCATCTGGAAGAGCGCGTCGTCAATGGTCATCGGCTCGGCGGGGTGTTCCTTCTCCCGCGCGATGTGCCACGGCTGATCGTCGGCTTCCTGCTCACCGGGCGACACACCGGCAGCGGACGTCGCCGCCGCGGTCGGTGTCGCGAACAGGTCGGTGGTGAGCTCGCCCGCGAGCGGGGCGGTGGCCTCCGCCACGGACACCGGCGCCCGTCGGCCGCGGTGCACCCGGCGGCGATCGGCCGCGCGGCGCATCCGACCCTCCAGTTTGGAGACCGCGGTGTCCAACGCTGTGTAAAAGTCCCCCGCGCACGCCTCAGCGCGGATGACCGGCCCTCGCGACAGGCACGTGATCTCCACCCGTTGGCAGTTGTCGGACTGACGGCGGTTGCGTTCGTGAAAAAGCTCCACGTCAGTCCGAATGATCTTCTGGTCGTACCGCTCGATCTTGTGCAGCTTGTCCGCCACGTGCTGGCGGTAGTGATCGGGCACCTCGACGTTCAGACCCTTGACGACAATGTCCACGCCTGACCTCCCCCTACGGTCTCTCATGCCCGGAGGTGTTCCGGGCGGGGTATCCGGTATGCGGAATCGTCTGCGGCCCTGCGCCTCCCCGCCTGACCGCGGTGTCGAGAAGGTGAACGGACACTTGCTCAACGGGGTTGAGAACTGCCCGTGGTCATCGACGCTAAACCCTCAGGGGCCGCTAGTCACCCCTCCCGCCAAATCCATTTGCCGGAGATCTTCGCATTGGCCGCGAAAGAGGGAATGAGTAGTGATGTGTCCAACGCGTTAGGCGCTTGACCGTTCGGTAACCCGACGGCCCGTCCGGCGGGGTGCCGCAGCCGGGTCGCGGCCACGGACGCCGCCCACGACGGCGCGAGGCCGAGCGCCCTCAGCAGGGCGGACACGGCCGCCACGGTGGCGCCGGTGGTGATGACGTCGTCGACGACCACCACCCGTCCCGACCCCTGTCCGGCCGGCGCCCACCCGCGCCGGGGCGCGAAGGCGTCCAGCGCGGCCCGCGCGCGTCCGGCCCGGTCCAGCTCGGTGGAGTCGACCCGGGGCCGCGCGCGCAGCGGTCGTCCCACCGTAACCCGCCAGCCCGCGCGCCGCAGCGTCCGCGCCGCGACGGCCACCAGCCAGGCCATGTGGTCGCCACCGCGCTCCCGGACCGCGACCGCCGTGGTCGGCACCGGGACCAGCACGAGGTGACGGCAGCCGGGCGGCGCGCCGGCCGCGATGGCCCGGGCCAGGGCGTGGCCGAGCGGCCCGGCCAGCGTGCGCTCACCGCGCTCCTTGAACGCGAGCAGCAGGTCACGCACCGCCCCGTCGTAGGTCGCGGCCGTCACGCACGGCGGCAGCCCGGCCGGCGCCGGCTCCGGCCGGGTCGGCCCGGGCACGGCGCCCGCGAGCACGCCCAGGCACGACCGGCACGCCGAGACGCCCCGCGCGGGTGTGTTGCACACCGCGCAACGCAACGGCAAAACAAGATCAGCGAGTACGCCCACCAGCCCCACCCCGCCACCGTGCCCGGCGCCGGGCGGACGCCGCAACGGCCTGTGGATAACGCTGTGGGTTACGTGGATAAGGCTGTGGGAAACCAGGTCGGGCCTGTGGACGACCAGATCAGTTCGGATAGAACACCAGGGTCTCGCCCTCGATCGGGCTCACCAGACCGCTGCTGCGCGGGTAGTAGTTGTAGACCTTGTCGCCGACCCGCGCGTAGACCGCGTTGACCACGCCCTTGTCCTCCGGCGTGGTCGGGACGGCGGTCAGGTCCGTCATGCCCTGCAGGGCGAGGGCCTGCAGGGCGTCGATCTTGGGGCCCTGGTCCGTGGTGGCCGTGCCCTCGATGCCGTCCGCCCCGTCGGCGTTGAAGATCCACGCGACCACGCGGTTGGGCATCGTGCCCATGACCAGGATCTGCGTCTGCGAGGACCAGACCACGCCGGTCGCCGTGAAGCTCGTCTTCACCTGCCGCACGGAGACGATCGAGCCGTCCGCGGTCACCGACGCGACGTAGACCTTGCCGCTGGCGATCAGCGCGACCCGCCGGCCGTCCGGCGCGGCCGCCACCTGGGTCACCCCGGTGGCGCCGCCGGCCGACAGCTGGCGCAACTGGCCGTCGCTCTTGACGGCGTGCAGCACGCCGTCGACCGCGACGAGCGCCGAGTCGGTCTGGTACAGCCAGGCGGGCCGGCTGATCGCGGTCGCGTCGCCGACGTTGACCCGCACCCGGGTCGTACTCCCGGTGGTGTTGTTCGCGCGGACCACCCAGAGCGAGAGGCCGCCGGCGTCGCGCCGGACGAAGGCGCCGAGCGAGAAGTCCCGGTTGACGGCCGCGGTGACGACGTCGCGGTTCACCTGCGGGTCGCTGAGCACCGGCAGCTTCGCGCCGTCGGCGACGACCTTCCCCTTGGCGGCCGACCCGATGGTGAACCGCTGGTTCGGCTGCTGGTAGGAACCGTTCGCCTTGAGGTACGCGTCCGAGGTGCCGTCGATCTGCCGCGGGCTGCCCTCCACGCGCAACGCCAGGGAGGTCTCCTCGCCGGTGACGCCGCGCAGCGTCCAGCGCAGCTGCGTCACCAGCTTCTGCGCCTCCTGCTCGTCCGTGTACGCCGCGTCGGCGATGTCGACCATCACGCCGCTGTCCTGCGGGACCACCAGGTTGTTCAGCTTCGCACCGTCCGGTATGCCACGGACCACCTGCTGCAGCCCGAGGGACGGGCCGGCGAGCAGGTACTCCACGGCGGTGGTGGTGCGGCGCTCGCGGTTCTCGGCGCGGGAGAAGTAACGTAGGTCGGGAACGAGCACCTTATCGCTCTTGTCCCAGTAGTAGACCGGCAGCGCCTCGTAGTGGTCGTGCAGGGCGCGGTCGAGCAGCAGCAGGTCGGACGGCGCCTTGCTGAGCCGTGGCGACTGGTTGCCGACCCGGGTCACCTCGAACGTGAGCACCTCCTTCGCGCCGATCTGCGGCGCGCCCAGCTCGCCGGCGCTGTCCAGCAGGCCGACCGCCTCGACGGTGACCTTCACCTGTGTCACGCCCTCGCGGACCGACTCGCGGGTGGGCGTCCCCACCACCCGCACGACCTTGCGCGCGTCGCCCTTCGCCGGCTGCCAGGCGTCCGACTCCGCGCTGTCGACGAACCTGCGCACCCGGTCGATGGCCTGGTTGTCGGTGCCGGCGGCCGCGTTCAGGTAGGCCATGACGAACCCGACGGGGTCGCGGTCGCGGACCTCGTCGGGGCCGGGCGGCGGCACGTACGTGCTCGTGTCGGGCAGCGCGGCCACGTCCAGCCCGTCGTCGATCCGGCGCGGCTCGTCGGTGGCCGTCACGCCACAACCGGCGAGGGCGACGACCACGAGGCCCGCCGCGACGGCGGCCAGGTACCGGCGCGTTCTCGTCATCGCGTCTCCCCCGGGTGTGCCGGCCCGGCGACCAGCAGGTCCGCCCCGGGCTCCGCGACAGCGTCGTCGCGCTGGTGACCGACGACCGGACGAGCGTCGACGTCCTCGGGCACGAGCCGCAGCGGCGAGGACGTCAGGTGCTCCCCCGCCCGGGTCGGCAGCGTGAGCCGGAACTGGGCCCCCTTGCCGGGCGCGCCCCAGGCCTCCAGCCAGCCGCCGTGCAGGCGCGCGTCCTCCACGCTGATCGACAGGCCGAGGCCGCTGCCGCCGGTCTGCCGGGCGCGCGACGGGTCGGCCCGCCAGAAACGGTTGAAGACGAGCTTCTCCTCGCCGGGCTTGAGGCCCACGCCGTGGTCGCGCACGGTCAGCGCGACCACCCCGTCGGCCACGGCCAGCCGGACCTCGACGGGCTGCCGCTCGCCGTGGTCGACCGCGTTGCCCACGAGGTTGCGCAGTACGCGCTCCACGCGGCGCGGGTCGATCTCGGCGATCACGGGCTCGTCGGGAATGACGAGGTCGAAGTCCACGCTGGCGCGCTCGGCCACGCCGCGCAGCTGGTCCACCACGCGGTGCACGATCGGCACGAGGTCCGTGGGCTCGGCGTCGAGCACCGCGAAGCCCGCGTCGAACCGGCTGATCTCCAGCAGGTCGGTGAGCAGGCGCTCGAACCGGTCCAGCTCCGCCTGCAGCAGTTCGGCGCTGCGGGCGACCGGCGCGTCGAAGCCGTCGCGCTCGGTGAAGATCAGGTCAGCGGCCATCCGCACCGTGGTCAGCGGCGTGCGCAGCTCGTGGGAGACGTCCGAGGTGAACCGGCGCTGCAGCCGCGACATCTCCTCCAGGCGCTGGATGTGCCGCTGCAGGTTCTCGGCCATCTGGTTGAACGAGGCCGCGAGGGCGGCGAGGTCGTCCTCGCCACGCACCTCCATGCGCTGGTCGAGCAGGCCGGCCGAGAGCCGCTGCGCCGTACGGGCGGCCACCCGCACCGGGCTGACCACCATCCGCGTCACGAGGAACGCGACGGCGGCCAGCAGCAGCACGAGCGCGGTACCGGTGGCGAACAGGATGTTGCGCACCAGGGTGGCGGCGCGCACCTCGTCGTCCAGCGGGAAGAAGTAGTAGACCTCGAGCTGGTACGTCCGGGCCGTGACCGACCGGCCGACGATCAGGTACGGCTGGGCGCCCTGTCCGTCCACCTCGATCATCTCGCGCTGCTCGTAGAACCCGCCGCTGGCCACCTTCTGCCGGAACGCGGTGGGCAGTTGCCGGAACGCCAGGGCGTTCGGCTGCGCCTGCGGGTCGAGCTCGCCGATGTTGGGTTCGGTGGGGACGACCGCCACGGAGAACCCGTCGGGGTTGCCGCGCACGAGCCCCGCGACGAGGCCCGGCAGGTTCGTGTTCAGGTACGGGTCGACCCGCGGGTTCGGGACCTGCCTGACGTACTCCTTGACCGTCTCGGTGCCGGCCGCGACCTGCTTGTGCGCGTCGGCGGCCTTGGCGTCGAGGAGGCCGTCGATGATCCGGTTGGCCACCACGAGCCCGAACGTGCCCACCAGCAGCGTCGACATGACCAGCGTGATGGACACGACGCGCAGTTGCAGCGACCTCCGCCAGGCGCGGCGGAGGTTGGCGAGGAGCGTGGCGGGCCGAGGGGGACGGAGCATACGTTGTTAGGCCGTTCCCGCCTTATAGCCGACGCCGCGGACGGTGAGGATCACCTCGGGCCGCTCCGGGTCGGGCTCGATCTTGGCGCGGAGACGCTGGACGTGCACGTTGACCAGGCGCGTGTCGGCCGCGTGCCGGTAGCCCCAGACCTGCTCCAGGAGCACCTCGCGGGTGAAGACCTGGCGCGGCTTGCGGGCCAGCGCGACGAGCAGGTCGAACTCGAGCGGGGTCAGCTTGACCTCCTCGCCGTTGCGGGTGACCGTGTGCGCGGGCACGTCGATGGCGATGGAGTTGCCGGTGGGGCCGATGGTGAGCATCTCGGGCGCCACGTCCTCGCCCCGGCGCAGCCGGGCCCGCATCCGGGCCACCAGCTCCTTGGGCTTGAACGGCTTGACGACGTAGTCGTCCGCGCCGGACTCCAGGCCCAGGACGACGTCAACCGTGTCGCTCTTCGCGGTCAGCATGACGATCGGCGTGCCGGACTCGGCGCGGATCGCGCGCGCCACGTCGATGCCGCTCATGCCGGGCAGCATGAGGTCGAGCAGGACGATGTCCGGCCGGGCCTCACGGAACGCCGACAACGCCCGCTCACCGTCCGCGACGAACGAGGGGAGGAAACCTTCATTGCGCAGGACGATGCCGAGCATCTCGGCAAGGGCAGGATCGTCGTCGACCACCAGGACACGCGCTCTCATGGCGTCCAATATTCCATCTTGGCCGCCAGTTGTGGGAACGGCCGATCGTCGGTCCGGGTGGCCACCATCGGGTCAGCCGGACATTTCCGAATCCGAGTGTAATTCATCTTCGAGCATGCGCGGCCTGGCCGCGGCGAACCCGGCTATGGTCTGCACCACGAGCGCCCCCAGCAGGACCGCCAGCGGCGCCACCCACGCCCCGGTGGCCTCATAGAGCAGCCCGATCGCCAGCGGCCCCAGCGCGGCGATGACGTAGCCGGTGCTCTGCGCGAACGCCGACAGCGCCACCGTCCCGGCAGAGGTGCGCGCCCGCATCCCGAACAGCCCGAGCAGGAGCGGGAAGCTGCCCTGCCCGATGGCCAGCAGCGCCACCCAGAGCAGCGCGGCCGAGCCGGGCGCCACCAGCAGGCCCACGTAGGAGATCGCGGTCAGGGCCACCAGCACGCCGACAACGGGCCGCTGGTCGGCCCACCGGGCGGCCAGGGTCGGCATGACCAGGGCGATCGGGATGCCGATCGCCATCACGCCGGCCAGCAGCAGCCCGGCGACCTCGGCCGAGAACCCGGCGTCACGGAACAACTGGGCGAGCCAACCCATGATCGCGTACGCCCCGAACGACTGGGCGCCGAAGAACAACGCCATCGCCCAGCCGAGCCGGGTGCGCGACGGTCGGATGACCGACGCGGAAGGCGCCGGCGGCACCGACACGGCCGGCGCCGCCGGCGTGGCCGGGGCCACCGCCCGCGCCTCGGCCCGGGCGCCGCGACCCATCAGGACCAGCGGGACGATCACGACGGCCGCCAGCACCGCCCAGACCCCCAGGCCGGCGCGCCAGCTGCCGGCGCACGCGGCCACGGGCACGGGCGCCGCGGCCGCGATCGCGGTGCCGGCGGTGAGGGTCATCGAGTACACCCCGGTGACCAGCCCGATCTTGTGCGGGAAGTAGCGCTTGACCACCGACGGCAGCAGGACGTTGCTGACCGCGATGCCGGCCAGCGCCACGGCACTGGTCACCACGAACACCACCTGGGAGTCCGTGACCGCGCGGGCCGCCTGGCCCACGGCGAGGACGCCCATGGCGATGAGCAGGAGCCGCACGGCGCCCAGCCGCCTGGCCAGCCGCGGGGTGAGCGCCCCGAACAGGGCGAAGCAGAGCGCGGGCAGCATCGTGATCACGCCGGCCACGGCGGCGGACATGTGCATGCCCGCGCTCACGTCGCCGAGCAGCGCGCCGAGGCTGGTGACGCACGCGCGCAGGTTCAGCGCGACGAGCAGGATCGCGGTGAGGACGAGGCCGCCGCCGGCGACGCGCGCGGCGGTGCCGGTGGGCGCGACGGAGGGGGTGACCGGAGCCGACAGGACGGCGGCGGGGACGGGACCGGAGGGTGCGCCGACCAGGGTGGAGGATGACACGCGTCCAATCATAGAATGATGGGATGAATTCTGTCTCTAGGATGTAGCCCATGCCACTGCGCACTCCCTCCCGCACCACCCTCATCACGCAGGTCATCGCGCAACTGCGGGAACAGATCACGTCCGGCGAGTGGCCCGTCGGACAGCGGATCCCCACCGAGCCGGAGCTCTCGGCGGCGCTCGGCATCGGCCGCAACACGCTGCGCGAGGCCGTGCTCGCCCTCGTCCACGCCGGCCTGCTCGAACGCCGGCAGGGCTCCGGGACCTATGTGATCGGGTCCACGGAGCTGTCCACGGCGGTGGCGCGTCGGGTGGCGGAGGCCCAGTTCGCCGAGGTGCTCGAGGTGCGCCGGGCCCTGGAGGTGGAGGCCGCGCGGCTCGCCGCGCTGCGGCGCACTCCCGAAGATCTTGAAGCCCTCGACGGCGCGCTCGCGGCCCGCGAGGCCGCGTGGCGCACCGGCTCCGCCGACGCGTTCATCGAGGCCGACGTGGCCCTGCACGTCATGGTGGCGCTCGCGGCGCACAACCAGGTCCTCGCGGACCTGTACCTGGACTTCGGCGCCGCGCTGCGGGCCAGCCTCGCCGAGCACATCGGCGACGAGCTCACCCAGGAACGCTACGTCGACCACTCGCGGCTGGTCGAGGCGATCCGCGCCGGCGACCCGGCGGCCGCGGCCACGGAGGCGGCCGCCTACCTGGAGCCGATGGCCACCCACTGACAGCCCCGGCGGGGTCGCCCGCGCGTGCGGGGTCATGCCACCATGATGGCGTTCTCCACCACGGGGGTCTCCGCGTGCGCGCATCCGCACCACCAGCCGGCCAGCAGGCCCGGCCGCTGACCACGGGCGAGCTGCTCGACGCGGCGGTCGCCCTGCTGCGTACGCGTGCCCGCGCCCTGCTGCTGGGTGGGCTGCTGATCTCCCTGGTCGAGCAGGTGATCCTCTTCGGCATGCGGCAGTACGCCGACGTGGTCGACGGCATCTGGCCCCATGAGGATCGCGTGCCCGCGTTCTGGCTGCTCCTCGTCGTGGGCGCGGGCACCGAGGCGGTCGCCGTCGGGCTGCTCGCCGTGACCGCGAGCGCCGCCGTGCCCGCGACCCTGGGCGCCCCCGGCCCGTGGCCGGCGCGCCGCGGCGCGGCCGTCGGCACCGCCGTCATCGTCGCCGTGATCAGCGTCTGCGCCGCCGCCATCGTGCTGCCCGGGCCGATCGTCTTCATGCTGCTCGGCCTCGCCGTCCCGGCGGTGGTCATCGAGCGGCGCGGGCCGGGTGGCGCGCTGCTGCGCTCCGTGCGCCTGTCCAGCCGGTACGTGCTGCGTGTCGGCTGGATCCGCGCGCTGGGCTACCTGAGCTGGCTGCTCATCCGGCTCGCCGTCGGGCTCGGCACGGTCGCCATCGTCGGGCTCTTCATCGACACCAGCACCGCGTTCACCGACCACCTCGTCACCGGCCTCGGCTGGCTGCTCATCAACGCGATCGCCTACCCGACGCTCGCCTGCCTCGACGCCGTGCTCCTCGTGGACACCCGCATCCGCAGCGAGGGCCTCGACATCGCCCTGCGCCGCACCCAGGCCCGCGGCGGCCGCGTCGGCGACCTGCTGGTGGCTGCATAACTATGACGCGTTGGTGGGATGAATTCGTTGCTGCCGTCGGCGACCACGTGCCCGGCGGGGTGCCCGTGCTCGCGGTGATCCTGCTGCTGCTCACCGCGCTGACCTCGTTACTCATCTACACCTGGCCGGCGTGGCTGCCGTCGCGCTGGTGGCGCAGACTCATCCCCCGCCGGCGCGCCCGGCGCGAGAAGCGCGGCAGGGCCGTGGCCGCCGACGAGGCGCCCGAAGCGCCGGAGCCGGAGGAGCCGGTCGTGCCCGAGGACGAGGCGGTGCCCGACGTGCCGGCCGTCGTCCTCACCCTCAGCGCCGACCAGCTCGCCGAGTCCGGCCGGTACGCGGAGGCGGTCCGCGAACGGCTGCGCGCCATCGTGCGCGACCTCATCGAGCGCCAGGTCATCGAGAACCGCGCCGGTTACACGGTCACCGAGCTGGCCACGGCCGCGATCACCGCGCGCCCCGACCTCGCGGGGCCGCTCGGCGCCGCGGGAGCCACGTTCTCCGAGATCTGGTACGCGCTGCGCCCCGCCACCGCGGCCGACGACGCCGCGATGCGCGAGCACGCCGCGCGCATCCACGCGATCCTGATGCCGGTCCCCGGGAGCACCGCATGAGCGCCCCCACCGTCGTGACCGACCCGGTCGCCGGGCCGCCCGCGCGACCCGTCCGCAGGCGGCGGTGGCCCCGCGCGCTCGCCCCGTTCCTGGTGCTCGGCCTGCTCTTCCTGGTGACCGGCATCGCGCACGAGGTGGAGAGCCCCGACCTGACCGACCCGGGGACGCTCTCGCCGACGGGCACCGGCCCGGACGGGTCGAGCCGGCTGGCCGAGCTCCTGACCGACCAGGGCATCACGGTCAAGCGGGTCACCAGCTCCGCGCAGGCGATCGAGGAGCTGAGCGGCGCCGAGGCCACCATCCTGGTGCCCACCCCCGACCTGCTCGACCCCGAGTTCTCGATGGACGCCCTGGCGCAGCCGGGCCGGCACCACTTCGTCATCCTCCGGCCGGGCTTCGTCGGGGCGCTGATGTGGGGCGCGTGGCGGTCCGGCACCCGCTGGGCGACCGCCCCCGAGGACGTCGACGCCCCACCGGTCACCAGCAAGCTCTTCCCGGACGCGCCGCCGCCGTGCGACACCGCGCTGGTGTCCGGCGTGACCAGGGCGAGCCTCGGCCAGGACCGCGCGATCCCGCTGCCCGACACAGGGTTCCGGCAGTTCAGCTGCTTCGGCGGGGGCCTGGTCGGCCAGATCGAGGGCAGCCGGGACGTGACGGTCGCCGGGTCGGTCGACCCGTTCCGCAACGACCGCATCGACGAGTACGACAACGAGCGGCTCGCCCGCCAGCTGCTGTCCCGCGAGCGGCTGGTGATCTGGATCGACGTGCACAAGAAGGAGCCCGGGCCGAAGCCGGAGCTGAAGCTGCCGCACTACCGCCAGCCGTCGCGCAAGCCGGTCGGCGAGAACCCGCTCTGGGAGTCGCTGCCGCCGTGGCTGTGGGCCGCGCTGGCGCTCACCGCCGTGGCCGGCACCGCGTTCGCGGCCAGCCGCGCCGGTCGGCTCGGCCCGCCGGCGACCGAGCCGCTGCCCGTCGTCGTGCCCGCCACCGAGACGATCCTCGGCCGCGGCCGCCTCTACGCCCGGGTCCGCGCCCGCGAGGCGACGCTCGCCACGTTGCGCGCGGCGGCGATCACCCGCATCGCCGCGGCCCTGCGGCACGGTCAGGCCGGCGGCGTGGAGACCCCCGCGCCGCTCGCCCGGGGCAGCGAGCGGGCCGAGGAGCTGGTCGCGGCCGTGGCCGCACGCACCCGCTGGCCGGTCGACCGCGTCCGCGAGGTGCTCTACGGCGCGCCGTACGAGGCCAGCCCCGGCACGCACGGCTACGGTGCGGCGCCCGACCGGCCGGACGCGGCGCCGGACGAGAGCGGGCTCACCGACGATGAACTGGCGACCGCGGTCGCCAACCTGGACCACCTGCAACGCGCGGTGCTGCGCGAGGGACCACCTGGAGGAAGACCGTGACCGAAACAGCGGACCTCGACGCGACCCGCCCGGCCCCGGGCGCGCCGGCCCTGGGCGCGCTCCCGCCGGGTGCCGAGGAGGCGGCGCGGGCCGCGCTCGGCCGGTTGCGCGCCGAGATCTCCAAGGCCGTCGTGGGGCAGGACGCCACCGTGACGGGCCTGGTGCTCGCGCTGCTCTGCCGCGGCCACGTGCTGCTGGAGGGCGTGCCGGGCGTCGCGAAGACGCTGCTCATCCGTACCCTCGCGGCGGCGCTGAGCCTGGACACCAAGCGGGTGCAGTTCACCCCCGACCTGATGCCCGGCGACGTCACCGGCTCGCTGATCTTCGACTCGCGGACCGCCGAGTTCATCTTCCGCGAGGGTCCGGTCTTCACGAACCTGCTGCTCGCCGACGAGATCAACCGCACGCCGCCGAAGACCCAGTCGGCGCTGCTGGAGGTCATGGAGGAGCGCCAGGTCTCGGTCGAGGGCCGGCCGCGCGCGCTGCCCGAGCCGTTCCTGGTCGCCGCGACCCAGAACCCCATCGAGTACGAGGGCACGTACCCGCTCCCCGAGGCCCAGCTCGACCGGTTCCTGTTCAAGCTGACCGTCCCGCTGCCCAACCGGGACGAGGAGCTCGGTGTGCTGCGCGCGCACCACAACGGCTTCGACCCGCGCGACCTGGCCGCGGCCGGGGTCCGGCCGGTGGCCACGGCCACCGACCTCGACGTCGCCCGGCAGGCCCTGCAGCGGGTGCAGGTGGCCGACGTCGTGCTGGCGTACATCGTGGACCTGTGCCGGGCGACCCGGCTCGCCCCGTCGCTGGAGCTGGGCGCCTCGCCGCGCGGCGCCACGGCCGTGCTCAACGCCGCCAAGGCGTACGCGTGGCTGGTCGGGCGCGGGCACGTCACCCCCGACGACGTGAAGGCGGTGACCCGGCCGGCGCTGCGCCACCGGGTCCGGGTCCGGCACGAGGCCGAGCTGGAGGGCACTACCGCCGACGCGGTGCTGGAGGCGCTGCTCGCGACGGTGCCGGCGCCTCGATGATCACTTGGCGGGTCGCCGTGCTGCTCGGCGTCCTCGGCGGCGGGGCCGTGGCGGTCGCCGCGGTGCTCGAGGCCGCCGACCCGGACGCGGGCAGCGCCTGGCTGTGGTGGACGCTGCTGGGCATCGTCGTGCTCGTCGCTGTGGCCGCGGTCGCGGACTGGGCCGCCGCCGTGCCGCCCGCGCAGGTGCGGCTGGGCCGCAGCGGGGCCACCCAGGTGCGCCTCGGCGAGTCGGCGACCGTACGGCTGACGGTCACCAACCGCTCCGCCCGCCGGCTGCGCGCCGTGGTGCGCGACGCGTGGGTGCCCTCGGCCGGTGCGACCGGCCCGTACGCCCATGACGTCGACGCCGGCCCCGGTCAGACCCGCGCGATCGACACCGTGCTCGTGCCGACCCGGCGCGGCGACCGGCCGGCGGCCCGGGTCACGGTCCGCTCGTACGGGCCGGCCGGCCTGGCGTACCGGCAGACCGGCCGGCGCCTCGCGGCGAAGGCCACGCCGCCGTGGACCCTGACCGCCCTGCCGCCGTTCACCTCCCGGCGGTTCCTCCCCGAGAAGCTCTCCCGCCTGCGCGTCATCGACGGCCAGGTGGTGACACGCGGGCGCGGCCAGGGCACCGAGTTCGACTCGCTGCGCGACTACGTGATCGGCGACGACGTCCGCTCCATCGACTGGCGGGGCAGCGCGCGGCGCGTGCACCTCGCGGTCAAGCAGTGGCGCCCCGAGCGCGACCGCCGGGTCCTGTGCGTCCTCGACACGGGCCGCACGAGCGCGGGCCGCGTCGGCACGGTCGCCGCCCAACCGGTGGCCGGCGTCGTCGAGGGCGGGCCGGCCGAGGGCGAGTCGCTCGCCGGCGAGCCGCGCCTGGACGCGGCCATCGACGCCGCGCTGCTGCTCGCGGCGCTGGCCTCGCACGCCGACGACCGGGTCGACCTGCTGGCCTGCGACACGGTGGTCCGGGCGAGCGTGTCCACGTCGGTCAAGCGCAGCGTGCTGCCGCGCCTGACGAAGGCGCTCGCCGGCCTGCAGCCCGCGCTGGTGGAGACCGACTTCGGCCGGGTGGTCGCCGAGGTGCTGCGCCTGGAGCGCAAGCGGGCCCTCGTCGTGCTGTTCACGACGCTGGACCCGGGCGCGCTCGGCGAGGGCCTGCTGCCCGTCCTGCCGCAGCTCGTCGCCAAGCACACCGTGATCGTCGCGGCGGTCCACGACCCGTCGCTGGAGGTCCTTGCCGCCCGCCGGGACAACGCCCGCGACCTGCACACGGCCGCCGCGGCCGAGAAGGCGCTGGCCGAGCTGGCCCGGGTGCGCTCGGCACTGTCGCGGGCCGGCGTGCAGGTGGTCGACTCCCCCGCCGACCGGTTCGCCTCCGACGTCGCCGACCTCTACCTGGCGCTGAAGGCGGCCGGCCGGCTCTAGACGGTCGGCGCCAGCGCCTCGCGGTCGATCTCGTCGAGGTCGGCGAGCTGCCCGGCGCGGTCGGCGTGGACACCGCCGATGACGACGTACGCCAGGAAGGCCAGCCAGACCGTCGCGCCCAGTGCCAGCTTGACGACGGTGGGCAGCAGGGACGGGGTCACGAAGCCCTCGACGAACCCGCTGACCGCCAGCACCGGCACGAGGCCCAGCGCGACCACGATGGCCGACCGCCCCGCGCGGGCGACCGACTGCCCGCGCGTCAGGTAGCGCCCCGGGGCGAGCCACGCCCACGCCACCCGCAGGCCCACGCCACCGGCCACGAACACGCAGGTCAGCTCCAGCAGGCCGTGCACGGTGATGAGGCCGAAGAAGGTGTCCGCCCGGCCGTGACCGATCATGATGCCGCCGACGAGCCCGACGTTGAACGCGTTGTTCCACAGGATGTAGATCGCCGGCAGGATGATCACGCCCGCGGCCAGGCAGATCGCGCACACCCACGCGTTGTTGGTCCAGACCGCGAACGAGAAGTTCTGCGGGGCGCCCTGCGAGTAGTACGCGACGAAGTCCTGCTCCACCAACGCGTCGATCTGTTCCTGCGGGACCAGCGTCAGCTGCCGCTGCGGATCGAGGAACACCACGATGAGCACGGCGATGAGCGCGAGGTTCGCGGCCGTCACGCCGACGATCCACCGTCTGGCCCGGTACACCTCGCCGGGGAAGGAGCTGACCCAGAACCGCACGAACGACGCCCAGCTCGCGCCGGTCGAGGGCGTGAGTTTGGCCCGCGCGTCGAGGACCAGCCGGGACAGCCAGGCCACCAGCACCGGGTCGGGCGAGCGGCTCTGCACCACCGACAGGTGCGCCGCCGTGCGCCGGTAGAGCACCACGAGGTCGTCCACGTCGGCCGCGGTCAGCGCCCGCCGCTTGCGTCGCAGCAGCGTCTGCAGGCGCTGCCACTCGGAGCTGTGCTCGGTGACGAACGCGTCGAGATCCAATCGAACTCCCGGAAGCACGGGGAACCCATGGAGCGTACCGGTCGTGGACACTGTACGGGTGACCCTGGATCTGGCCAGCCCTTCCGCTCCGGCGGCGCCCGCTCCGACACTGCACGACGTGCCCGCCGATCACGGTGTGTCGGCGCGCTTCGTCACCGGCGACGCGATCCACCTGGAGGTCCGGGTCGCCCGCCTCGGATCGCGCATGCTCGCCCGCATGATCGACTTCATCCTGCAGGTCATCCTGGCGGTCGCGCTCTTCCTCGGGCTGAGCGCCCTCGTCGGGCTCCTCGTCATGGGCGGCGCGATCGACTTCGACGGAACGCTCTACCGGGCGCTCGTCACGATCGTCGTGGTCCTCGTGATCCTCGGCTACCCGGTCGCGATGGAGATGATCACCAAGGGCCGGTCGGTCGGCAAGGCGATGCTCGGCCTGCGCGTGGTCCGCGACGACGGCGGGCCGATCCGGTTCCGCCACTCGATGACCCGCAGCCTCGTGGGGGCCGCGCTGGAGTGGCCGGGCATCGCCCTGCCGCCGATAACGTGGCTGGCCTGCCTCACCACGATGATCGTGAGCCCGACGGGCAAGCGCCTGGGCGACTACGCGGCCGGCACGCTGGTCATCCACGAGCGCACGCCGCAGTCGTGGGGCTGGGTGCCCACCATGCCGCCCGGGTACGCGAACTGGGCGGCCACGCTCGACCTGGCCGGCATCGACGACAACCTGGCGCTGGCGGTGCGGCACTTCCTGGCCCGCAACAAGCAGCTGCGCGAGCCGGCCCGCACCCGGCTGGGCCAGGCGCTGGCCGCCGAGGTCGCCGCCGTCACCAACCCGCCCGCCCCGCCGGAGATGCCCGGCTGGGCCTACCTGGCGGCGGTGCACGCCGAGCGGCACCNAACCCGCCCGCCCCGCCGGAGATGCCCGGCTGGGCCTACCTGGGGGCGGTGCCCGCGGGGCGGCCCCGCCGGGCGCTGCTGCGGCTGGCCGCCGTCCGGTCGCGGGCCGCCCTGGTGTGGCCGGACCTGACCCAGCTGGCCCTCGCGGCCACGCCGGTGCGCCCGCCGCGCCGCCGTAGGCGCGACGCCCAGGCAGCGCCCCCGCCGCCCCCGCCGCTGTCCTACGATCCCGGCCCGCCGGTCGCGACCGGTCTGATCATCCCGCCGGAGAGTCCCTCCGGCTACGCGAACAGCCCGCGACCCCAGTAGTCGGCCGCGTCGCGCACGCCCGGCGGGACGGCGAACAGCCCGCTGGACACGTGCCGGATGTACTCGTTGAGGATGTCGCGCCGGGCCAGCTGCCGCTGGACGGGCACGAACTGCTTACGCGGATCGCGCTGGTACGCCATGAAGAACAGTCCGGCGTCGAGCCGCCCGAGCCCGTCGGACCCGTCGACGAAGTTGTACCCGCGCCGCAGCAGCCGCGCCCCGCCGTTCATCGTGGGGTGGGCCAGCTTGATGTGCGCCTCGTCCGCGATGAGCGGCTCGCCGTCGGGCCCCTTGCGCCCGAAGTCCGGCTCGTCGAACTCGCCCTTGCCCGACAGTGGCGCGCCCTCGCCCTTGTTCCGGCCGAAGATCGCCTCCTGCTCGCTGAGCGAGGTGCGGTCCCAGGTCTCAACGATCATGCGAATCTTGCGCGTGACCAGGTACGACCCGCCGGCCATCCAGTCGGCGCCGTCGGCGGCCGCCGCCCACAGATGCTTGTCCAGCTCCTCGGTCTCCTCCGCCTTCAGGTTGGCGGTGCCGTCCTTGAAGCCCATGAGGTTGCGCGGCGTCGCCTGCGAGGTCGACGTCGACGACGTTCGCCCGAAGCCCAGCTGCGAGTACCGCACGCTGACCACGCCCATGCCGATTCGGGCGAGGTTGCGCACGGCGTGCACCGCCACCTGCGGGTCCTGCGCGCACGCCTGCACGCACAGGTCGCCGCCGGAGATCTCGGCCCGCAGCGCGTCGCCCGGGAAGTGCGGCAGGTCCTCCAGCGCGGCGGGCCGCTTCGCGGCGAGGCCGAACCGGTCGCGCCCGCGCGCGTCGCGGAACAGGCTCGCGCCGACCCCGAAGGTCAGCGTGAGCTGCGACGGCGGCAGGCCGAGCGCCTCGCCGGTGTCCTGCGGCGGCGCCTGGGCCGGGCCGCCGACCGCGCCGAGCGCGCCGGCATCGAGGCCGGCCGTCATCCGCACGGCGGCCGAGGTCCAGTCCTGCAGCATCGTCACGAGCTTGGCCCGGTCGGACGTGATGACGTCGAACGCCACGAAGTGCAGCCGGTCCTGCGCGGGCGTGGTGATCCCGGCCTGGTGCTCGCCGTAGAAGGGCACGGCGTCGAGCAGGTCGGACCGCGCGCTGCTGAGCTCAGCGGTCTCGGAACGTGCCTCGACGGCAAACGCGCCAGCGGCGCCGACGGCGAGCAGGCCCGCCCCGGCGCCACTGGCGGCGAGAACCTGCCGCCGGGAGATCTTCTTCGTCATCTCCCGTCCTCCCTCTACTTGCCGGCCACGACGGCGGCGACCTTGCTGACGGGCTCGGCCAGCGCGTTGATCGCGTCGGACAGGCTCTTGAGTTCGGCCTGGCTCAGCTCGTTGTGCAGCCGCCACCCGTCGCCCTTGCGGTGGCGCTCCAGGGCCGCCTCGACCGCGGTGAAGTTGGCGTCGAGCTCGGTGACCAGCTCGGGTGCCCGCTCCTGCAGGACGGGTCGCAACGCGGCGATGGCCGCCTTCGAGCCCTGCACGTTGGCGGCGAAGTCCCACAGGTCGGTGTGCGAGTAGCGGTCCTCCTCGCCGGTGATCTTGCCGGTGGCGACCTCGTCCAGCAGCTCCTTGGCGCCGTTGGCGAGCTGCAGCGGGGAGAGCTTCTCGGCGTTGGCCTTTGCCACGATCTCCTTGACGTCCGTCATGAGCTGGTCGGCGATCGGCCCGGACCTGCTCACGTCTCCGGTGACCCAGAGGTCCTTCTCGATGCGGTGGAAGCCGGTGAAGGCCATGCCCTCCTCGATGACCTCCTCGCGGCCGTCGATCTTCGGGTCGAGGTCGCCGAAGATCTCCGCGACGGGCTCGATGCGCTCCCAGTAGGTGCGCGCGACCGGGAACAGCGCCTTGGCCTTGGCCACGTCGTTCGCCTTGACCGCGTCGACGAACTCCTGCGTCTTGACCAGCAGCGCCTCCGTCTGGCTCTTGACGTACCGCGAGTAGCTCTCGGTCGCGGCCGCGAGCTTCGCGTCGGCGTTGAGCGCCTGCGCGCTGCCGCTCGCGGTGAACGCGCCGCGGATGCCCTTGCCCACCATGCCCGGCTTACACGCCGTCTCGTAGGTGCCGGCCGGCAGCTCGACGTGCAGGTCGCGGCTCAGGCCGGGGCCGATGTTCTCGACCTCGCCCATGACCCGGTCGCCCTCGGCGTACACGTAGAACTCGGTGACCTTGCTGCCCTTGTTGGTGACCTTGAAACTCACCGTGCCGGCGGGCACGTCGGTCTTCCCGACCTCGCAGGCCGTGTCGGACGCGGCGACCGCGATGGGGCCGTCGCCGGCCGGGGTCGTGCCGCCGGTGCCGTCGTTGCCGCAGGCCGCGAGGCCCGCCACGGCCAACGCACCCGTGGCGGTGAGCACGCTGAGTCGGACCAGACGCATGTGGGGTAGCTCCTTGCGATCGCGGGGTTTGTCAGGAGGCGGGAGACGCGTCCACCGCGGGCTGCGGGGCCGCGGGGCGCGTCGCGGCGCGTGGGCGCCGCAGAAACAGCACGAGTACGGGTACCGCGTACGCCACCCAGGCGGCCACTTCCGCCTTACTGGGCGTCGGGGTCACGTTGAACATGCCGCCGAGCAGCGACCCGTACCACGTCGTCGGGTCGTACCAGGGGGAGATGTCGAACGCCAGGTTGTCCAGGCCGGGCAGGACGCCGGCCTCCTGCAGGTCGTGCACGCCGTACTTGAGGATGCCGGCGGCGACCAGGACGAGCAGGGTGCCGGTGACGGTGAAGAACACCGTGAGGTTGATCCGGACGGCGCTGGCGTAGATCAGCCAGCCGAGCAGCACGGACGTGACCAGGCCCGCGGCGATGCCGAGCAGCGGGCCGGCCGTGGTGGCGGCGCCCTGTGCGGCGGCGAAGAAGAGGGTCGCGGTCTCCAGGCCCTCGCGGACCACGGCGAGGAACGCCATGGTGACGACGGCGGCGGTGCCGACGGTGACCGCCTCGTCGAGCTTCGTGCGCAGGTCCTTGGCGAGGCTGCGGGCGAACTTCCGCATCCAGAAGATCATCCAGGTGACGAAGACGACCGCCGCGATGGACGTGACCGCCTCGAACAGCTCGCGCTGACGGTAGGACAGCACGTCGGAGATGTAGAACAGGAACGCGCCGAACCCGATCGAGAGCGCGACCGCGACACCGACGCCGAGCCACACCTGCGGCAGGACGCGGCGGCGGTCGGTCTTGACCAGGAACGCCACCAGGATGCTGACGACGAGCGTGGCCTCGAGCCCTTCGCGGAGCCCGATCAGATAGTTGCCGAGAAAGGCATTCACGGGGCGCTCCACTGCGCGAGGTAGGGCAGCCTTACTTAGGTCAGCCATACCTTAGGCATGCACTCCCAGCAGACGTCAAGTTGTGCGCCCACCTTGGAAACAATCCAAAAGAAGCGAGGGCGGCCCGTGCGGGCCGCCCTCGTCGAGGGTTCACACCGGATCAGTAGCGGTAGTGCTCCGGCTTGTACGGGCCCTCGACGGCCACGCCGAGGTACTCCGCCTGCTCCTTGGTCAGCTCCGTGAGGTGCACACCCAGGGCCGCGAGGTGCAGTCGCGCCACCTTCTCGTCCAGGTGCTTGGGCAGGATGTAGACGCCCACCGGGTACTGCTCGGTCTTGGTGAACAGCTCGATCTGCGCGATCGTCTGGTTCGAGAACGAGTTCGACATCACAAAGCTCGGGTGACCCGTCGCGTTGCCCAGGTTCAGCAGCCGGCCCTCGGACAGCACGATGACCGTGTGCCCGTCCGGGAAGCGCCACTCGTCGACCTGCGGCTTGATGTTCTCCTTGACGACGCCGGGCAGCTTGGCCAGGCCCGCCATGTCGATCTCGTTGTCGAAGTGGCCGATGTTGCCGACGATCGCCTGGTGCTTCATCTTCGACATGTGCTCGGCGGTCAGCACGTTGAAGCAGCCCGTCGCGGTGATGAAGATGTCGGCGGTGGAGACGACGTCCTCGATCGTAGCGACCTGGTAGCCGTCCATCGCGGCCTGCAGCGCGCAGATCGGGTCGACCTCGGTGACGATGACCCGGGCGCCCTGGCCGCGCAGCGACTCGGCGCAGCCCTTGCCCACGTCGCCGTAGCCGGCGACGACCGCGACCTTGCCGCCGATGAGCACGTCCGTGGCCCGGTTGATGCCGTCGATGAGCGAGTGCCGGCAGCCGTACTTGTTGTCGAACTTGCTCTTCGTCACCGCGTCGTTGACGTTGATCGCCGGGAAGAGCAGCGCGCCGCGCTGCTGCATCTCGTACAGGCGGTGCACGCCGGTGGTGGTCTCCTCGGTGACGCCCTTGATGCCGGCGGCCACCCGCGTCCAGCGCTGCGCGTCCTCGGCCAGCGACCGGTGCAGCACGCCCAGGATGATGGCGTACTCCTCGGAGTCGGCGGTCTCGACCGCCGGCACCGCGCCCGCGGCCTCGAACTCGGCGCCCTTGTGTACCAGCAGCGTGGCGTCACCGCCGTCGTCGAGGATCATGTTGGGGCCGCCGCCGTCCGGCCACAGCAGCACCTGCTCGGTGCACCACCAGTACTCCTCGAGGGTCTCGCCCTTCCAGGCGTAGACCGGGACGCCGGCCGGGGCGTCGACGGTGCCGTTCGGGCCGACGGCGACCGCGGCGGCCGCGTGGTCCTGAGTGGAGAAGATGTTGCAGGACGCCCAGCGCACCTCGGCGCCCAACGCGGTCAGCGTCTCGATGAGCACCGCGGTCTGGATCGTCATGTGCAGCGAACCGGTGATCCGCGCGCCCCGCAGCGGCTGGCTCGGGCCGTACTCGGCGCGCAGCGCCATGAGGCCCGGCATCTCGTGCTCGGCGAGCTGGATCTCCTTGCGCCCGAAGGCGGCAAGCGAGAGGTCGGCGACCTTGTAGTCCCCGGCACCGACGGTAGCGGGCCGCTCGGCGACCGCGTCCTCGGCGCGCGACGGCAGCGTGCTGGTCATGTGGGCAACTCCTGTTGGGGTCCGGGGCCGGCGCGCTCACGCCGGCGGGTTACTCGCCGGACCACCACCTTACGCGGCAAACCCGACCCCACCGCACCGAGGCGGTACGCGCCGCTTGACGTGATCACGATTCCGTGCTGTGCCCGCCGTTATGCGGACAGCGCACGGGGCGGTCATGCTGACCGGACTCTCCGATCACTACATGCCGCCCCGTGCTTCCCCCCGGTTTGGTTCCCCCGCGCGTGGCTCGGACCTTCGTCGCGATAACGCTGCGTGGTCATAGCCTCACACTGCGGTGACCCAGTGTCAAGCAAAACCTCAAAAATCAGTCCATAACAGGAATAAACGTCCCTCATTCGGCCCGATCATCCCGTTCCCCCACCCCTCGCCTCCCACAATGCGGACCCACCGGCACGCGCCGCGCCGATGTTTGGACCGCTAGGCCTGGAATTCCGCGCGGAATAACCCGCCTAACGGTCCAAACATCGGTGCGGGGCAGCGCGGGCGGGGCGGGCGGCGCGGGGCGGGCCGCGTGGGGCGGGTTAGGGGGTGCCGGCCTGAAAGAGGGTGCCGGTGCCGGTGGCCTCGACGGCCGGCATGCCGGCCGGCACGAAGGCGGCCTGGCCGGCGTCGAGCGCCATGGACTCCGCGCCCGAACGCAGCGTCACGCGCCCGCCGGTGCAGATGAGCGACCGCGGGCCGTCCGCCGGCAGCGTCACGGCGGCGGTCGCCCCCGACAGGTCGGCGCGGAAGAGCCGGAACTCGGGGACCGGCGCCGGCCACGTCGACAGCGATCCCGCGCCGGCGACCGGTTCGGGCCGCACGACGGGGTCGCGCAGCGCCTCGAAGCGGAGGACCCGTAGCAGTTCGGCGACGTCGACGTGCTTGGGCGTCAGCCCGCCGCGCAGCACGTTGTCGCTGGCCGCCATGATCTCGACGCCGGTGCCGCGCAGGTACGCGTGCAGGTTGCCGGCGGGCATCCACACGGCCTCGCCCGGCCGCAGCCGGACGTGGTTGAGGAGCAGCGCGACGATCACGCCGACGTCGCCCGGGTACGCCTCGGCGAGCCGTCCCGCGAGCTCGAACGCGGCGGCGACCCGCTCCCCGTCGGCCCGGCCGCCGAAGATCGCCCAACCGCCGGCGGCCGCCTTGGCGACCGCGCCGACGAGGGCGGCCCGCTCCTCGACGGGCCACGCCATGAGCTGGTGCACGGCGTTACGCAGCGCCTCCGGCTCGGGCCCGGCACCCTGGAGCGTGTCCACGACCGGCTGCAGGGCGGGCACGTTGAAGGCGGCCAGCACCTGGCCGGCCTGCGCCGGCGGCCGGAAGCCGCACAGCGCCTCGAAGTCGCTGACGGCGACGAGCAGCTCAGGCTTGTGCCACGGGTCGACGTAGTTGCGCCACGGCGCCGCGGCGGCCTCCCCCGCGGCCTCCTCGGCGGCGAACCCGGCGGCGGCCTGCTCGGCGTCCGGATGTGCCTGCAGCGACAGGGGCTGCTCGGCGGCGAGGAACTTCAGCAGGTACGGCAGCCGGGGGCCGAACCGGCCGAGCACGCCGGCGCCGAGCAGCTCCTCGGGCTCGGCCTCGATCGCGTCGTGCAACGCGACCCCGTCATCCGCGCCGCCCGCCGCGGACCAGTCGGGCGGAAGCCGGGACGGGGCGCTGGGGTGCGCCCCGACCCACAGCTCCGCCTCGGGCTCCGCGCTCGGTGTGGGCCGGCCCTGCAGCTCGGCGATCACCGTGCGGGAGCCCCAGGCGTAGGGCCTGATGGTGGTCCGCAGCAGGTGCATACGGTCACTCCACGGGGTTGGGGGTGGGGTCGGCGGCCGCGCGGGCCGCGCTGAACAGGTCGGGCTCGATGTAGATCACCCGCGCGATCGGCACGGCCGCGCGGATGCGCTTCTCGATCTTGTCGATGCCCTCGGCGATAGCGTCGGCCGAGTCGTCGTGGCGTACGGCGATCTTCACGGCGACCAGCAGCTCCTCGGGGCCGAGGTGCAGGGTGCGCATGTGGATGATCCGCTCGACCTCCGGCCCGGACGTGATCGCCGCAGCGATCGCGTCGACGTTCTCACTGGTCGCGGACTCGCCGAGGAGCAGGCTCTTGGTCTCGATGGCCAGCACGACAGCGATCACGACGAGCAGCACGCCGATCATGATCGTGCCGATGCCGTCCCACAGGCCGTCGCCCGTGATGAGCGTCAGGCCGACGCCGAACAGCGCGAACACGAGGCCGAGCAGTGCGCCGAGGTCCTCCAGCAGGACGACCGGCAGCTCGGGCGAGCGGGAGTGGCGGACGAACTTGATCCACGACGCGTTGCCGCGCACGTGGTTGCTCTCCACGATCGCGGTGCGGAACGAGAACGACTCCAGGATGATCGCGATGACCAGCACCGTGACGGGCACCCACTGCCACTTGTCGATCGGGTGCCGCTCCTGGATCTTGTGGATGCCCTCGTACAGCGCGAACAGGCCACCCACGCTGAACAGCACGATCGACACGATGAACGCGTAGATGTAGCGCTCCCGCCCGTACCCGAAGGGGTGTTGGGGGGTCGCGCCGCGCTTGGCCCGCTTGCCGCCGAGCAGCAGCAGGGCCTGGTTGCCCGAGTCGGCGACGGAGTGGATCGACTCCGCCAGCATCGACGAGGAGGCGGTGAGGAGGAAGGCGAGAAACTTGGTGAGGGCGATTCCCATGTTCGCGAGCAGAGCCGCGATGATCGCCTTCGTGCCGCCGCCAGCACTCATGTTTGGGTGAACTCCTTCATTTCGGTCACCGCGGGCACCGCGGTCGGATCGAGTCCGTGCGCCAACGCCAGGTAGACGGAGGCGAAGTCAGGTACGGCGATGAGCGAGGCGAGCCGCTCCAGCGGCGACGCCCCCTCCCCGCGCAGGGTGTCGCAGCGCACGCCGCGGCGCAACGCCAGGGCCTCGACGGCGTCGGCGCGCCGCTCCTCCACGGCGCTCGGCTCGTCCTCGGCGACCTCGTCGTCGGCCAGGCCGCCGTCGCGCAGCAGGAGCACGCGCAGGCGCGTCTGCGACGTCTGGTCCTCGGGGTCGGCGAAGATGTCGCGCTCACCCTCGGCCAGCCCGCCGTACACGCCGTCGAGCAGGCCGACGCGGCCGCGCCCGGCCTCGCCGAGCGACCCGGACACGACCGGGTAGCGCGCGTTCGCCGACAGCATGTCGCCGACCCGTCGGGCCGCGACGGTCGCCAGGGGTGACGAACCCCACACGATCGGGATGGAGTTGCCCAGCGCGATCGCCATCTCCTTGGCCGGGTTGACGAACGAGTCGGCCGTCGGTCGACACCGTTCGGCGTCCGCGTCGAGCCGGGCCGCGGTCTCCGCCAGGTCCGCCTCGGCCACTCTGACCAACCCGAGAGTACGGGCGGCGAGCAGCACCGGGACCGTCAGCGCCCACAGACTGGCGCGCGCCGGGGCGCGGCGCGGAACCGGGACGAACGGCGCCCGGGCGCGCTCCGCGAGCGCCTGCAGTTCGGTGTTCGGCGCCCCGATGGCCACGAGCCGGGCGCCCCGCCGGTGCGCTGCCTCGGCGGCGGCGAGCGCCTCCGGGCTGCGGCCGCTCGCGGAGACGGCGATCACGGCGTCGGCGG